>NZ_JBHYWI010000017.1:0-140115 GCF_042751525.1 Kitasatospora sp. NPDC059408 | reverse complement strand
GAGCGGGTCCGGGGCCGGCGCGGTCGCCGCGGAGGGCCTCGGCACGGCCGCCAAGGCCGGCATCGCCGCCGCCGTCGCGGTGGCCGCGGCCGCCGTCGCCGCCTACGCGCTCACCGCCTCGCCCGAGGCCCGGCCCCCGGTCGCGGCGCCCACCGCGTCCGCGTCCCCCGCCGCCCCGGCCCCGGAGCCGCCCGCACCCGCGGCACCGGCGCCCGCACCGAGCAGCGCCGCACCGGCGCCCGTGCCACCGCCCGCCCCCTCCCCCAAGCCGACCCCGACGCCGACGCCGTCGTCCGTCCCGAGCCCGGCGCGCAAGACCACGCCGCCGCCCGCGACCACGAGCGCGCCGGCTCCCACTCCCACGCACGCCCGTCCGGTCGTCACACCGCCCGCCGTGCCGGTCCCCGAGACGCCGGTCGTGCCCACGCCCGAGGTGCCGCCCGTCCCGACCCCGACCGTGCCCGCGCCGACCGTGCCCCCGGTGCCGACGCCGACCGTCACACCGCCGACGCCGCCCGGGCCCACCGACTTCTGGGCCGACTCGCTGCCCGTCCACAAGCCCGGCAACAACCGGGTCCCGCCGACCGGACCCGCCATCCGGCAGAAGGGCACGGACTGGTTCTGGCAGCACGACGGCGCCTGGATCGGCGGCGACCACCACCCGCACGCCCTCACCGTGCACGCCCCCGCCACCACGCAGATCGACCTCAACCGCGCCTGCACGTCCTTCGACGCCGTCGCCGGCCTCGACGACCTGACGGTGTCGCCCGGCGGCGTCGTCTTCTCGGTGCAGGGCGGCGACGGCAGCACCCTGTGGCGCTCCCCCGCGCTCGCGGCCGGGGACGACGCGGTGCCCGTGCACGTGCCCCTCGCCGGGCAGACGTCGATCCGGCTGGTCGTCACGCCGGTGCACGGCGTCTGGTCGGCGCTGAACGTGGCCGACTGGGCGGAGGCCCGCTTCAGGTGCTCGTGAACGAGCGCTCCTGAAGCGGGCCTCCGGGGGCCGCCTGGTGGCGGTCAGATCGCGCAGGCGCCGTCCGCGCAGGCCTCCCCGGCCGGGGCGACCTGGACGGGAGCCGGCCTGCGCTCGCCGATCTCGGCGGCCACCTGCTCCAGCACCTGGCGGAAGGTCTCGGCCTCCTGGCCGCCCTGCACCGCCCACTTGCCCTCGAACACGAAGGTCGGGACGGCGGTGATGCCCAGCTCCCGGGCCTCCGCCAGCTGCGCGCGCACCTCGGCGGTGCCCTCGTCGCCCGCGAGGTAGGCCGCCACGCGCTCGCGGTCCAGACCCGCGGCCACCGCGACGTCCGTGAGCGCGGCGCGGTCGCCGACGTCGACGCCGTCGGTGAAGTGCGCCTTCAGCAGCGCCTCCTTCAGCCGCCCCTGGACGGCGGCACCGTACTCCGTCTCCGCGAGGTGCAGGAGGCGGTGGCCGAGGAACGTGTTCGCGTGCAGCGCGGCGTCGAAGTCGTACGTGATGCCCTCGGCCCGGCCCAGCTCGGCGACGCGGGCGTCCATCGCGACGGACTGCGGGCCGTACCGCTCGGCCAGCCACTCCCGGTGCGGGCTCGCCGTCGCCGGCGCGTCCGGGACCAGCTGGTACGGCCGGTAGACCACCTCGACGCCCTCCTTGCCCGCGAAACCGTCCAGCGCCTCCTCGAAGCGGCGCTTGCCGATGTAGCACCAGGGGCAGGCGATGTCGGAGTAGATCTCGACCTTCATGACGGGGGCTCCAGGGGTGGGGATGCGTCTGACGAGATAGGTGAACGGTGAACCATCTCGGGACATTCCCGACGACTCAGACCTGCGACGGCGCCGGCACCACCAGCACCGGGCAGGCCGCGTGGTGGACGGCGGCCGTGCTCACCGACCCCAGGAGCAGCCGGTTGAAACCGCCGTTGCCGCGGGTGCCGAGCACCAGGGTGTGCTGGCGGGCCGACGCCTCCAGCAGCACCTCGATCACGTTCCCCAGCACCACGTGCAACGACAACTCCCCCGCGTACGGGCGCGAACGCTGCTGCTGCACGGCGGCGACGGACCGGCGCAGCCCGTTCGCCATGCTCTCCACCAGCGTCTCGACGCTCTCCTGCACCAGCTCCGCCATCCCGGGCGGGTAACCGGCCGGCGCCGGGTTCACCACCGCGAGGACGTACAGCGGCAGACCGAACAGCTCCGCCTCCGTCATCGCCCGGTCCAGCGCCCACAGCGACCCGTCCGACCCGTCGCACGCCGCCAGCACCCCGGGCGGTCGCCCCGTCGGCGGCCGCCCGAGCACCGACAGCACCACCGGCACCGGCTCCTCCTGGCTCACCCCGACCACGACCGCCTCCTCACACCCGCGCCCAACGGCAACCCCGCCATCATCACCCGCCCCGCACGGGGGGCCGCCGAGCCGCGCGGCGGGGGTGGGGAGATGGGGGGCGAGGGCCTCTGGGAGCCGCGCGACGGGGCGGGCGGGGACGCGGCCGAGGGGGCGCTGGGATGGAAGCTCTCCGAGCCGGGCGGCGGGGCAGGTCGGGCGAGGGGGGACGAGGGCCCCTGGGAGGCGGGCGAGGAGGCAGCCGAGTGGGCGCTGGGGTGGGAGCTCTCCGAGCCGGGCGGCGGGGCAGGTCGGGTCGGGAGATGGCGGGAGGCGCGGGCTCCTGCCGAGCCGGGCCCCAGAGAGGCGGGCGGCTCGCAAGGGGTGGTCGGGGTCACCGGCTTGCCGGTGACCGGATGCGGCTGGTGGCGAGTCGGCCAAAGAGGTGGGGTGCGTGGTGATCGTGGTGCGCCTGGGTCGGACGAGGGCCGTGGTCGGGCGGGGCGGGTGATGGCGAGGTGCTGCGCCCCAGCGGGGCGGGTGGTGGCGGGCTAGGAGCGCGTGGTGATCGTGGTGCGCCTGGGCGGGTTGGGGGCCGGTGGGGGCGTGGGGCGCTTGGGGTGCGCCTGGGTGAGTAGGGGTGGGGTGACGGCGGGCGGGTTTCAGGAGGTGAGGGCGGGATGCGTGGGCTGGGGGAGGCCGGTCCAGCAGGCGCCGTGGCGGCGGGCGCGGACGCGGCGGAGCCAGAGTTCGGTGGAGACCAGGTCGGCGAGGCCCGCGAGGGCGTGCGGCGAGCGGAGGGTGGCGGGGTCGGCGAGGCCGGCGCGGACGGCGGGGAGGTCGATGAGGCCGGCTTCGGCGAGGAGGGGGGCGTCGAAGAGCTCGGCCAGGCCGTCCGCGGCGAGGCGCAGGCCCGCGCGGGCGGGGGCGGTGCGGTCGGGGCGGGGGCCGCGGCCCCAGTCGGGCGGGAGGTCGGTGCGGCCGGCACCGGTGAGGACGGCGTGCAGGAGGGCGTGCCGGGCCCCGGGCTGGAGGCGGACGTCGTCGGGGAGGAGGCGGGCGGCGCGGACCACCTGGTTGTCCAGGAAGGGGGCGTGGAGGCGCTGACCCGGCTGTTCGGCCGCGTGGACGAGCGTGCGGAAGGAGTACGCCTGCCGGTGGAGGGCGTGCCGGGCCCGCCGCGCGCCCGGGTGTTCCTCGGGCGCCGGTCTGCGCGCCGCCAGGCGGAGCCGCAGGGCGACCGCGGAGAGCGCGTCGTCGGAGAGCCAGCGGGCGGCCGGGCCCGGGACGCACCAGGCGAGGTCGCCGGCCGAGCGGTGGCCCGCCGTGCCGCCGCCGTCGGGGACGTGCCGGGCCGTCAGCTTCGCCGCGGCGTCGTCCAGGGCCTCCGCGTAGCGGATCCGGGAGAGCCGGTGCGCGGCCCGGACGACGGTGAGCGGGGTGCGCAGCGCACCCGTGAGGACGCCGGCCGCGGCGCGGTCGACGCCCGCCAACGCCGCGACGGGCGGCAGGAGTTCGCGGGGCCGGCCGGCCCGGATGAGGTCGGCGAGCCGGGCCGGGTGCCCGTCGAGGACCTGGCGGGCGCCGTAGCCGGTGAGGTGGTCGGTGCCGCCGGCGTCGAAGCGGGCCTCGGCGCGGGCGGCGGCGACGAGTTCGGGGCCGGGTTCGTCGGTGAGCCGCCCGGACTGCGGGTCGGTGCGCAGGCTCGCGTAGGGGAGGGCGTCGGGGCCGGGGTCGAGCACGGTGTGCCGCAGCCGGGGCGTGTCGGGGGCGAGCGCGAGGGTGGCCGGGGGTTCGGTCTCGCCGAGCGTGACGGCGGCCAACTGTTCGGGGGCGGCGGGCTCCTGGGCGGCCGTACGGGCCCAGGAGCCCTTGACCGCGCCCGTCCGCGCACCTCCCGTCCGTGCGCCCGTCCGCGCACCTCCCGTCCGCACGCCGCCTGCCGTCGCCGCGCCGGGCTCCTGCCCGCCGCCCGGGGACGCGGACGGCGAGGCCGGCTGGGGCGCGGGCGGCAGCGGCACCGCGGCGGCGAGCAGGGCGACGGTCGCGGACGCCGTGCCGTACGACAGGTCGACGCCGAGCCGGGGGCGGCCGCCGCCGGGCGGGGCGGGCGCGGTGGTGCGGACCCGGGAGCGGACGGATTCCAGCAGGGCGCGCGTGAGTTCGCGCACCGCGGGGGCCTCCCCGCGCGGCTGGTCGGCGCTGCCGCCGGGCTCGTCGTAGGCGTCGAGGTAGGGCCGGCCGCCGCGGACAGCGAGCACGTGGCCGGGCGGCACCCGCTGGACGCCGAGGTAGGGGGTGCCGGTGCCGAGGGCCTCGGGCGACTCGGGGCAGGCGAGCCGGGCGGCGAGGTGGCCGGTGTCGAGGGGCGCGCCGACCAGGTCGGCGAGCGGGAGGGCGGCGGTGGCGTACGCGGTGCCGCCGCACCAGGGGGTGTGGAAGACCTGCTGGGCGCCGGCCAGGTCGGTGAGCAGCAGGGTGGAGCGGGTGCCGGTGCGCAGCACGACGGTGTAGCTGCCGGGCCAGGCGGTGAGGTGGCGGACGGCGCCGCCGCGGGCGGCCGCGAGGCCGGCGGCGAGTTCGGCGTCGGTGGCGCCGCAGTGGCCGAGCACGGCGAGCCGGGTGGTGGCGGGGGTGTCCTCGACGGGGTCGGGGGCGGCGAACCCGCCGGTGACGGCGGCGCGGGCGCCGGGCCGCAGGGTGACGAGGCGGATCTCCTCGGGACGCCAGTCGCCCACCGCCCAGAGCGGGTTGGCGCCGGTCCAGAGGGCGTGCGCGGCGATCGGCGCGACCGTTGCGAGCGCTTCGTACGCCGGTGCGCCCGCACGGGGCGCGCCCGTGCTCCAGCCCGTCAGCCACCGCATCGCGCCTCCACCGGACGAGGACCTGCCGCCGTGCGGCACGTCCGCCGGCGGGCAGCCCCGGGCCGGCTCGTCGCGTGCGCCGCGGCGGCTGCCCGGTCCGTTCCGGCGCGCCGTCAGGAGACATCGTGCCACCGGTTGGCGCCGCGGTGACCGGTGTTGTCGGTTCCGGTTGCGCGCCGCGGGAGTTCGGAGCCCGGGCACGCGGAACGTGCGGGTCCGAAGCGACGGCGGCCGCTCTCCCCGGCACGGCGGTGCGGCCGGCGCCGGCATGCGGCCGGATCCGTTCGGTGGGCGGTGGGCGTCGTTCTCCTCCGGGCGGGCCGGGCCTCCCCCTCCATGGCCCGGACCGCCCGCGAGGACGCCTTTGGCATGGGCATCGCGAGATGGCCGAAAGGCGTCGTCGAGCCCGGGAGGGCATCCGCATGCCCTCCCGGACTTCGCCGCCACCCGCGGGGATTGAGGCGGCGGCATCCCCCGGCCCGCCGGGTCCTCGACGGCGGGCCGACCCACGACCACCAGCGAATCGCCGCGCCGCCGGTCGGGCCAGGGGGCACGGCCGGGCGCACGTGAACACGGGACCGGAGCACGACGCTCCGGCGCGCGGCGCCCCCGGTCCGTTCCCGGCGGCCCCGGCCCGGTCCCGCGAACTCACCGCGCGGGGGCGCCGGGTGCGCGATCCCGCCATCCGGAATGAGGCCTCTTAACCGTCGGAACGCGTCCGACTACTCTAGGTACAGCAGCTACGGCCCGGTGCCGCCCGGGCCCCGCGCACAAGGCCGCAGGAGGTGCCGCCGCCACCATGACCGTCAGCCCACGAGGACCGAACGAACGGCTCGGCACGCTCCTGTCCCTCGCCCAGATCAGCAACGCGGGGCTGGCCCGCCGGGTCAACGACCTCGGCGCCCAGCGCGGGCTGACGCTGCGCTACGACAAGACCTCGGTGGCCCGCTGGGTGGGCAAGGGCATGGTCCCGCAGGGGCCCGTCCCGCACCTGATCGCCACCGCCATCGGCGGCAAGCTCGGCCGGCCCGTCCCGCTGGAGGAGATCGGGCTCGGCGACACCGACCCGGCACCCGAACTCGGCCTGGCCTTCCCCCGGGAGGTCTCCGAGGCGGTCCGCTCGGCCACCGACCTGTGGCGGGTCGACCTCGACCTGCGCCGCGGGCCCGGCGGCGGGCGCTGGAGCGACAGCCTGGCGGGCACCTTCTCGGTCGCCGCCTACGCGACGCCCGTCTCCCGCTGGCTGATCAACCCCGCGGACGGCTCGGTGGCCCGCGAGGTGCCGCGCGCCGCGAGCGAGTCGGCGCCCTTCCGGGTCGGCCACTCGGACGCCGCCAAGCTCCGCGAGGCCGCCCAGGAGGCGCGCCGCTGGGACTCCAAGTACGGCGGCGGGGACTGGCGTTCGTCCATGGTGCCGGAGTGCCTGCGGGTGGAGGCGGCACCGCTGCTGCTCGCCTCGTACAGCGACGCGGTCGGCCGGGCGTTGTTCGGCGCGACGGCCGAACTCACCAGGCTGGCCGGGTGGATGGCCTTCGACACCGGGCAGCACGAGGCCGCCCAGCGCTACTACATCCAGGCCCTGCGCCTGGCCAGGGCCGCCGCCGACGTGCCGCTCGGCGGCTACGTGCTCGCCTCGATGAGCCTCCAGGCGGGCTACCGCGGCTTCGCCGAGGAGGCGGTGGACCTCGCGCAGGCCGCCCTGGAGCGCAACCGGGGCCTCGCCACCGCCCGGACGATGAGCTTCTTCCACCTGGTGGAGGCACGGGCCCAGGCCAAGGCCCGCAATGCGGCGGCGTGCGCGACGGCGCTCGGCGCGGCGGAGAGCGCACTCGAACGAGCGCGCGCCGGTGACCCGGATCCCTCCTGGATCGACTTCTACGCCTACGACCGCCTCGCCGCCGACGCCGCCGAGTGCTTCCGGGACCTCGGGGTCCCCGCCAAGGTGCGGCAGTTCACCCGCGAGGCGCTGGCCAAGCCCACCGAGGGCTTCGTCCGCTCGCACGGACTACGGCTCGTCGTCTCGGCGATGGCCGAGGCCGAGGCGGGCAACCTGGACGCCGCGGTCGCCGCCGGCGAGCGCGCCGTCGAGGTGGCCGGCCGGATCTCCTCGCAGCGCAGCCGGGAGTACGTGGTCGAGATGCTGCGCCGCCTTGAGCCCTTCCAGGGCGAGCGACGGGTCCGCGAACTGGCCGAGCGCGCCCGGGCGGTGATCGTCGCCCCGGCGTGACCGCCTCGCGCGCGCCGGGAGGCCGTCCACCGGTTCACGCACCCTCGACCGCTCCCGCCCGCCGTGGCAGCATCGGCGGCGAACTCGGCCCCGGGCCCGACAACGGGCGGGGGCCGGCCGGGCGGACTGCGAGGAGCGGCAGTGACGTACGACTTCGACGTGCTGGTGGTGGGCGGCGGGATCGTCGGACTCGGGACGGCGTACGCGCTGACGGCGGCCCGGCCGGAGCTGCGGATCGCGGTGCTGGAGAAGGAGCCCGGCTTCGCCGCCCACCAGACCGGGCGCAACAGCGGGGTGATCCACAGCGGCCTCTACTACCGGCCCGGCTCGTACAAGGCGCGGTTCGCCGTGGCGGGCGCCGCCGAGATGGTCGACTTCTGCCGCGAGCACGGGGTCCCGCACGAGGTGACCGGCAAGCTCGTCGTCGCCACCCGCGCCGACGAACTGCCGCGGCTGGCGGCGCTGGCCGAGCGCGGGCGGGCGAACGGCATCCCGGTCACCGAGCTGGACCGGGCCGGGATCGCCCGCCACGAGCCGGAGGTCACCGGCCTGGCCGGCCTGCACGTCGCCACCACCGGCATCTGCGACTTCCCGGCCGTCGCCACGGCCTACGCCCGGCTGGCCCGGGAGGCGGGCGCCGTACTGCGGCCGGGCTGCGAGCTGCGGGCGGTGGACCGGCGGGCGGACGGGGTGACGGTGCAGACCTCCACCGGCGAGCTGCGCTGCCGGGTGCTGGTGAACTGCGCCGGGCTGCACAGCGACCGGATCGCCCGGCTGGCCGGCGACGACCCGGGCCTGCGGATCGTGCCGTTCCGCGGCGAGTACTACGAACTCGTCAAGGAACGCCGCGAGTTGGTGCGCGGCCTGGTCTACCCGGTGCCCGACCCGGCGTTCCCCTTCCTCGGCGTGCACCTGACCCGGGGCGTCCACGGGGACGTCCACGTCGGCCCGAACGCCGTGCCCGCGCTGGCCCGCGAGGGGTACGACTGGCGGACGGTCCGCCCGCGCGACCTGGCCGGCACGCTGGCCTTCCCCGGCACCTGGCGGATCCTGCGGCGGCACTGGCGGTACGAGGTCGGCGAGCTGCACCGCTCGCTGTCCAAGCGGGCGTTCACCACCGCCGTCCAGCGGCTGCTGCCCGCCGTGACCGCCGACGACCTGGTGCCGACCACCGCCGGGGTGCGCGCGCAGGCCGTCGCCCGGGACGGCTCACTGCTGGACGACTTCGCGTTCGCCGGCTTCGACCCGGCCGACCCGCGCTCCCCGCGCCGCCTGGTGCACGTCCTCAACGCCCCCTCCCCCGCCGCGACCGCCTCGCTGCCGATCGGCCGGGAGGTGGCCCGCCGGGCGCTGGCCGCGCTGGAGGCGGAGGAGTGAGCCGTACGGGGGCGATGCGGACCAGCGGACCAGCGGCCCGGGGAAGGGCGGACGGGTGGCGCGGGGAAGGGCGGACGGGCGGCGCGCGGAGGGGCGGATGAGCCGCGTCACACGCCCCTCCGGCCGCCCCGCGCGGCCCCGTAGACTCGGGTGATTGTGACTGCCACCGCCCCCATCCCCCAGCAATCGCCGTCCGCCCGCCTGTCCGCCGCGCCGGCCGGCTACCCCGCGCCGATGTACCCGCACAAGGCGACCGAGGCCCAGCACCGCGAGCGGCGCATCCGCAGCTTCCAGCCGCGCCGGGGGCGGATGACCAACGCCCAGGCGGGCGCCCTGGACCGCGGCTGGGAGACGTACGGCATCCCCATCGACGGCACCCCGCTCGACCTGCGCGAGCTGTTCGGCGAGCTCCCGGTGACGCTGGAGATCGGCTTCGGCATGGGCGAGACCACGGCCGCGATGGCCGCCGCCGACCCGGCGAAGGGCATCCTCGCCGCCGACGTCCACACCCCCGGCCACGGCAACCTGCTCGGGCTGCTGGAGCGCGACGGCTCCCGGAACGTCCGGCTCGCCGCCGGGGACGCCGTCATCCTGCTGCGCGACATGCTGCCGGACGCCTCGCTGGCCGGCCTGCGGGTCTACTTCGCCGACCCGTGGCCCAAGCCCAAGCACCACAAGCGCCGGCTGGTCCAGTCCTCCTTCCTCGACCTCGTCCTGCCCCGCCTCGCCCCGGGCGCCCTGGTGCACTGCGCCACCGACTGGGAGCCGTACGCCGAGCAGATGCTCGACGTGCTGTCGGCGTCGCCGGAGCTGGAGAACCTGCACCCCGAGGGCGACGGCACCGGCTGGCTGGAGCCCGCCGACCACCCGGACGGCAGCCTTCCCGGGTACGCGCCGCGCCCCGACTGGCGGCCCGTCACCAAGTTCGAGCGGGCCGGCATCGCCAAGGGGCACGTGGTCCACGACCTGCTGTTCCGCCGCCGCTGAGCCGTCCGGGCCGTTCGAACGGCCCGGCCCCGGCCGCCGACGGGCCCGGCGCGCACCGGACGATTCGTCCCGAGTCCTCCCTCCGGGCCCGTGCCGTGGCCTACCCTGAGCCGCGTGAGCAGCCCGTCGGGCGGCGGGTTCCGGTCCACCGTCCGGGCCGCCGCCGACGCACCGCAGACGGCTCCGCGCACCGGCGGCACCCGGACGATCCCGGGGCCGCGGAAGCGCCGGGCCCACCGGTTCCTGCCCTGGCCGGGCACCGGCCCGGCCGCCCTCCCGCGCGCCGGGCGCGGCCGTTCGCTCGCGCTCTCCTCCGTCACCGCGACCGCCGTGCTCACGCTGGGCGCGTGCGGGGTGCTGATCCTGCAGCTGGTCCGGCGGCAGACCGGCACGACCGGGCTGCTGGTCGGCCTCGGGCTCGCGATGGTGCCGCTGCCGTTCGTGCTCGGCGGCCTCGCCTGGCTCAACCTGACCGCCCGCGTGCCGCTGCGGCACACCGTGTTCTGCCTCGGCTGGGGCGCCTGCGCGGCGACCACCGTCGCGATCCTCGCCAACAACTGGACCAGCAGCCACCTCACCGGCCACCAGGGCCCGCTCGGCGAGCTGCTGGGCGCGGGCATCGTCACCCCGGTCATCGAGGAGACCGCCAAGGGCACCGCCCTGCTCGTCCTCCTGCTGCCGATCGGCCTGCGCCCGCGCTGCCACGGCCGCCGAGACGGGCGCCCCTGCGCGCCGCTGCTGCGCCGCCTGCCGAGCCCCCGGAGCCCGCGCCCGTACGCGCGCCGGGCCGCCGGGCCGCACGCCCGCGAGCGGCTCGGGCTGCGCCCCTATCTGCGCCCCCTGCCCTACCTGCGGCCCGCCCCGCCGTCCACCGGCGCGGCCGGGCCCGGCCGGACGACGCGCTCCCGGCCGCGCACGCTGGCCGCCGGGGTGGTGCTCGGCGGGATGGCCGCGTGCGGGTTCGCGTTCACCGAGAACGCCCTCTACCTCGGCCGGGCCTTCTCCAGCGACCAGCAGCAGCGGCTGGACAGCATCGGCCTCGGCGAGCCGCCGAGCCTGCGCGACTTCGACAGCACCGTGCAGACCTTCGTCCTGCGCGGCCTGCTCTCCCCGTTCGCCCACCCGCTGTTCACCGCGCTGACCGGCCTCGGCGTGGCGGTCGCGCTCACCACCCGCCGCCGCTGGCTGGCCCGGATCGCCGCGCCGGTCGGGCTGCTGCTGGCGATGGCCCTGCACGGCATCTGGAACGCCGCCGCGGACCTGGGCACGCACGGGTTCCTGCTGGTGTACGCGGTGCTGATGGTGCCCTGCTTCGGTGCGCTGGTCGGCTTCGCGGCGTGGGCGAGGTCGCGCAGCGTGCGGCACGCGGCCCGGCGCCGCGGGCGCGCGGCGGGGCCGGGGTGACGCGGCCCCGCGGGTGCCGCCGGAGAACCGATTTCCCATTCGGGCGACTTCCCCGTACTGTTGGGTTCACCGACGCGGGGTGGAGCAGCTCGGTAGCTCGCTGGGCTCATAACCCAGAGGTCGCAGGTTCAAATCCTGTCCCCGCTACTCAGTAGCCGAAAGGCCCGGAGGATCCGTCCTCCGGGCCTTTCGCGTTCCCCCGGCCGTACGCCACCCCCGGCGCCCGCCGCCCCCGACGCCGGCCCCGGCACGAGAGCGCCCGAGCGGTCGCGCGAATAATCCGTTGCCCTCCCTCCGGGGCGCTGCCTACAGTGACGACACACTGAAAGGAGGTGATCCTGAATTGAGTTCCATCAGGATGCGTGAGGTGGCTGCTCGCTAGAGCCGCCCCTGCCTGCGCAGGGTGGAGCCCTCGGGCTCCCGGCAGGCGAAATCCACAGCAGTCACCCGGCCCGTGGGCTCACCGGTACATCCCCGGTGCCTCGGCGCCTGGCCAGTGCACGGGCCGGCGCGGAGGAGCAGCCCACGGGCCGTCTGCGTTTCTCCGTCCGCCGTCGCCGCGGCGCCCGCGCGGCACCCCCGGGGCGTGTCCGCAGTGGGACCACGACGCTAGAGTCGGCCGGGGTTCCGGAGCGGAGCGACGCGGGCACAGGGGGTACGCGATGACGAAGGCGCGGCGGCGGACCGGCACGGCGGCCCTGCGGACGGCTCAACGGGCTGCGGCCGCCGTCCTGTTCGGGACGGGCCTGCTCGGCCTGCTGCTCTTCTCGCTCGGCCGCGCCCACGCCTGGCAGGCGCTCGGCGGCGGGCTCGTGATCGCCGGGGCGTCGTCGGTCGTCGGCGGTGCGCTCGGCTTCCTGTTCGGGGTGCCGCGGGTGCGCAACGGCTCCGGCGAGCCGCAGGGCTCGTACGCGCCGAACACCAACCTGGAGCAGGTCTCGGACTGGCTGACCAAGGTGCTGCTCGGGGTCGGGCTGACCCAGCTCGGCTCGCTCGGCGAACGGCTGCACCAGCTCGGCACCGCGCTGGCGCCCGCGCTGGGCGGCGAGGACGCGGCGGTGCCGTTCGCGGCGGCGCTGGTGCTGTACTTCACCGTCTTCGGCTTCCTGGCCGGCTGGCTGGTGACCCGCCTCGCGCTGCCCCAGGTGCTGACCGACGCGGACCAGGCGCTGGACCTCTTCCTGGCCGGGCAGGACCGCGACCGCCACGGCGACAAGGTCGGCGCGGACGACCTGCGGGTGCGCGCGATGCAGCAGCTCGGGGTGCTGGGCGGCAGCGCGGACCGGCCGGGCGCGCTCGCCGCGCAGCTGCCGCCGTCCGCCGCGTCGCAAGCGGCCGGGCCGGACGGCGTGGTGGCCGAGGTCCGTTCGACCGCACGCCGCTCGGCGCTCACCGCCGACCAAGTGCGGGACCTGTACGCGGACGGCTCGGAGGGCCGCCGGATCCAGGCGCTCGCGCTCATGCAGGGCGATCCTGCGCTCGCCGACCTGTCGAGCGTGCTGGACGCGATCGAGCGCCCGCGCTCGGGCTTCGAGCAGTACCACGCGCTGCTGGCCGCGCGGGGCCTGCTCTCCGGGCTGCCGGACGCGGAGGCGCAGCGGCTGCGGGACGCGGTGGCCGGGCAGTTGATGCTGCCGGACGGCATTCCGTACGGCTCGGACCGTAGTTGGCTGGCGGAGAAGATCCTGTCCCGGCTGGAGGCGCCGGCCGGCCCACAGGCCCCTGTGTCCATGCCCGCTTCTGTGCCTGCTTCCGTGCCCGCGGCCGTTCCGCCGCGGCAGGCGGCTCCGGGGGACGGCTCCTAGGCGGTGCGGCCGGCCTCGCGGCGGCGGCGGCGGTCGGCGGCCCGCAGCGCGAGGACGCGGCGGGTGTGACCGTCCCCGGCGCGCGGGAAGCGGCGGATCTCGCTGGCGACCCGGCGCTCCCCGAGCGCGTACCGCAGGGCGTCGAGGTGGCCGCAGGCGCGGCCGCGGCCGTCGTGCAGCGGGTGGACGAGCACCTCGCCGTCCGGGGAGGTCACCCGGACCAGCTCCACCAGGGCGTCCAACTGCCGTGCCGGAGCGAAGCGTTCGGGGTAGGCGAAGAGCAGGTAGCCGCTCAGGGTGAGGGCGAACGTGCCGTCCGCGAACGGCAGTCGGGGCAGCGCGGCGGCCACGTACCGCTCCGGGTGGGCGGCGGCGTCGGCGACGTACAGGCGGCGGGCGCGATCCCAGCTGCGCAGGTAGCGGTCGGGCGGGAGCAGCCGCGCGGGCAGGTACAGCTCGGGGCGGGTGGTCATGGCGGCGGCCATCGCGGCCCGGGCGGCGAGCGCGTGGGCGGCGACGGCGGGCGGGGGCAGGGCGTAGGCCGGGTCGGCGGCGATCACGCGGCAGCCGAGGGCGCGGGCCTCGGCGGGGAGGCCCGCGGCGCCGCCGGGGCAGTCGAGCACCGGTCCCGGCAGGGCGGCCAACCGGGCCCGGGTGAGGCCGAAGAGCGCGCAGTACTCGTCCAGGGGGCGGGAGGTGACCAGCGGGTCCGGGTCCACGGCCGGGTCCGCGGCGCGGTCCGGGTCCGCGGCTGGGTCTGCGGCTGGGGTGTCGTCGGCCACCCGGCCATCGCAACACGGGCCGGCCCCGGCCGCATCCGGAGCGTTCCGGGGCGCGGTCGGGGCCGGGAGGGGCTCGTTCGGCGGGTCAGCGGCCGCACAGGCCCTGGATCGCGGCCCGGTTGACGTTGGTCAGGCTGCGGACCAGCTGTGCGGTGAGGAAGACGATCACGATGCCGGCCACCGACACCGCGGCGATCTGCCCGGCGCCCTCGACGAAGTAGACGTGCTCGACGCCCTTGCCGTCCGTGTAGTCGAACACCTTGTAGCCCCGCCACGAGGTGAAGGTCGGGAAGACCCAGTGGTAGAGCGGGTAGAGCGCCATCGTCCAGCCGACCAGCAGGAACACCAGCGTCATCGCGAAGCTGAACACCGCCCACGGGAACATGACCACTTGGTACAGCACGCCCTTCCACCCGGCCGCGTCCGCCAGCCGCGCGGTGATCGCGCCCCACGTGCCGGGACGGCTCTGGCGCACCGGCGCCGGTCCCGGCACGTCCAGGCCGAGCATGCCGCGGGCCCGGGAGCGCTCCAGCCGGCCGAAGCCGCGGGCCGCGACCGTCAGCCCGGCCAGGACGGGCAGTCCGAGGGCGGTCACGAAGGTGCCGACGCCGAACGAGAAGAGGATGACGGCGACGGCGAAGCCCACGAGCCCGACCGGCAGCCCGGTGAGGGCGTAGCCGACCTCGCGGTAGTAGTGCGCGGAGAACGGCGCCCGCCAGAACGGTGGCGGTTCCTCGGTGCGGCGGGCCCGGGCGGGGCGGCTGTCGTCGGTGCGCTCGCCGGTGCGGCCGTCGTGGCCGTCCAGGACGTCCCAGTCGCGGTCGTGTGTGGTGAAGCTGCTCATGTCCCGGCCCCTGCCCGTCTCGTTCCCCTGCTGACGGTTCCATTCTTGTGGGGCGGGGTGGTCCGGCGGCATCCGGAGGCCTGGCGGATCCGGGGTGGGGTTAACCCCCCGTACCCGCCGTTCCGCTCCCCCGCCACTCGTCGGCGAGGAGCGAGTACAGGTACGAGTCGGACCAGACGCCGCCTTTGAGGACGTCGTGCCGGACCCGGCCCTCCCGCTGGAAGCCGAGCTTCCCGAGCACCCGGACGGAGGCCGCGTTGTCGACGTCCACGGAGGCGGCCAGCCGGTGCAGGCCGAGGTGGTCGAAGGCGAGGACGCACAGCAGCCGGGCGGTCTCGCTCCCGTAGCCGTGCCCCCACGCGTCCCGGCGCAGCACGTACCCGAGCTCGGCCGACCGGTACGGGCCGAGGGTGAGGGCGGCCTGGCCGATCGGCGCGGCGTCCGCCGGGTCGTCGGCTCCGGCGTCGGCTCGGGGTGCGGCTCCGGCGTCGGCTCGGGGTGCCGCGTCGGCGCCGTGGAGGGTGACGGCCAGCCGGTAGGTGTCGCGTTCCTCCTCCATCGCCCCCTCCAGGTAGAGGGCGAGCTGGTCCGCGCAGGCCTCGCGGTCGCGCGGCTCGAACGGGAGGTACCGCGTGACCTCCGGGTCGCCGAAGAGCGCGTGCAGCGCGTCCAGTTCCTCCGGGGTGTGGTGGTACTCGCGGATGGCCAGCCGGGGGCCGGTGAGACGTACGGGGACCATGGCTGCCGACCCTACCCCCGACCAGCGGTTACCGTTCGAGCTATGAACGACGAAGACCTGCGGCTCGCCCCGCGCACCAGGGCCGCCGACCTGCTCGCCTGGGCGGCGGCGGAGGGCCGCACCCCGGTGGCCGAGGCGCCGCTGCGCACGGTGCTGGCGCTGCTGGAGCTGGGCGAGGGCAGGATGCGCGACGGCTGGCCCGAACTGACCTCGGACGCCGTGGAACACCTGCTGTACGAGCGGCTCCACCTGTACGTCCAGCCCGCCCCCGACGAGGACCCGTTCGCGTACGGCGAGGCCGTCCGGCTGCTGGTCGACCACCAGCGGGCGGCGAAGCGGCTCAACGCCAAGCGGCAGGAGCGGCTGCACGCCGAGGCCGAGTGGCAGGGCGAGGTCGCGGCCGGGCTGCTGCGCCGGGCCGACCTGGTGACGTGGCCCCGGCTGTACGCGGTGCTGCTGCGCGCGCACGGGGTGGACGTCACGGACGGGGCCGCGGTGCGGGACTGGCTCGCCGGGTTCCTCGAACTGGCCGAGGAGGACCGGCTGGACGCGTTCGCCGCGCTGGCCGAGGCCGGGTGGCTGGACGAGCCGGACGAGCAGGGCTGGGGCCCGGGCCGGGTGCTGTCGGTCGGCATGGCCACGGACGGCGCGCGGCGGCTGCTGGAGCAGGGCCTGATGCGGCGCAGCTACCGCAACCTCGCCGAGCTGAACGCGCTGGGGCGCCCGATGCCGGACGAACTGGCCGGGGACTTCGGGCAGTTCGAGGACGCGGCGGTGCAGGCGGCGCTCGCGCTGTGCGGCGAGTGGACGGTGCCGGGGCTGCCGCGGCTGCTGGTCGAGGAGTTCCCGGAGCTCGCGCCGGAGCCGGGGCCGGCGGAGATCGAGGCGTACCTGGCGCAGCTGCCGCAGGTGTCTGAGCCGTCGGAATCGCCGGAGCCGTCGGAGCCGTCGGAATCGCTGGAGTCGCTGGAGTCGCTGGAATCGCCGGAATCGTCGGAGCCGTCGGAACAGGACTGATGCGGAAGGCCCCGGCCGGCGACGGTCGGGGCCTTTCCTGTTTGCGTTGCGCGGCGGCTAGGGGTTCAGGCCGCGCTGCTGGAGCCAGGTCTCCGGGTCGACCGGGGCGCCGCCGCCCGGGCGGACCTCCAGGTGCAGGTGGGGGCCGGTGACGTTGCCGGTGGCGCCGACCTTGCCGATCTGCTGGCCGGAGGTCACCGTGCCGCTGCCCTTGATGATCGAGGAGAGGTGGCAGTACCAGATCTCGGTGCCGTCGGGCAGGGTCTCGACGATGCGGTAGCCGTACGCGCCGGACCAGCCGGCCGAGGTGATCGTGCCCTGGCCGACCGCGAACACGGCGGTGCCGGTGTCGGCGGCGAAGTCCAGGCCGGTGTGCAGGTGCGCCCAGTAGCGGGCGCTCTGGCCGTAGTGGGCGCTCAGGTTGTAGTCGCGCACCGGCAGCGTGAGGGCGGCGGCCTTGGCCTTCTCGGCGTCGTCGGCGGCCTTCTTCGCCTCGGCCTCCTTTGCGGCGGCCTTGGCCTGGGCCTCCTGCGCGGCCTGCACGCGGGCGCTCTCCTCGGCGGCGGTGCGCTGGCCGTCGGCCTGCTGCTGGATGCGGGCGGCGAGCGCGAGGCCGGGGTCTGCGGCGAGCGCGACCGGGGCCTCGTCCGGGGACTCGACGGCGGGCGCGGCGGCCGGGGTCGCGGAGGCGAAGCCGGTGGCGCCCAGGGTGGCGGCGACGGCGGTGACGCCGAGCAGCGGTGAGGCTCCGCGGGTCTGACGCGGCATCCGGTGGCGGTTGGCCTCGGCCTCCGGGGCCGGGAACTCGTCCCCGGCCGGACGGGGGTGGTCGAGGAGCTGGGTACCGGCGGCAGGGCCGGCGGGCTGTGCCGGGGTGTGCGTCGACGCCACGGAGGCGTGCTCCTTTCCTTCCTTCGCGCCTACCGGGTTAGCTGACGGGTTCGGAGCAGGAAGGTCTCCTACGGCCGGGCCGGGGCCCCGCCGATTCACCCCAAGGAACGTGGTTCCCCGGCTCCCTGACCTGCCCGGAGGCCGGCCGGCGGGATTAGGCGACGGCGCACGGTGCCGTCTGGGTACGGCGTTTCGACCGCGCTGCGTTATCAAACGTTAATCCTAGGGCGCCCTGATTCCAAGCCATCCGCCCGGGACGGCCGACAACCGGGCGGGCGGCTTGTGCCCTATGGCCGATTTGCGGCTCTTACCCACCCCTGGCACTACTTAACGTGATTGGGCATCACCGAACGACGGCCCGACCAGGCCCGTCTGAGTACTCCTACTCATGTGCGGCGGCCGGACCGCCGCCATCCTGGCGCCATGAACGCACCGATGCAGTCACGCACCACGGCCGCGTACTACCTCCAGGCCGTGCTCTCCTTCGCCCTGTCGGGCACCGCCCTCGCCCTCGGGATCGCCTATCTGCCGGTCGGGGCCTGGACCCGGGCCTTCCTCGGGATCGGCCTGCTCTACACCGTCACCTCCTCCTTCACGCTCGCCAAGGTCATCCGGGACAAGCAGGAGACGAACGAGATCGTCACCCGGGTGGACCAGGCCCGGCTGGAGAAGCTGCTCAGCGAGCACGACCCGTTCAAGGTCGAAGGGACGTGAGGGGACGGGGTGCCGGTCGGCGCGGACGGCCTCCTCACATCGGAGCGGGCCGATAGCTTGACGGCTAAGGCTATTAGCCTTAGCTTTATGGCTATCGGCAGCACCACCGATGCCACCGCAGCAGCGGACCGAGGAGGCCCACCATGAACGGCACCACCACCCCGGACACCCAGTACCTCGACGTTCCCGGCGGCCGGATCGCCTTCGACGACACCCTGAAGGGCGACGGCACCCCCGTCGTCCTCCTCCCCGGGATGCTCGACAGCCGCCGCTCGTACCGGCACCTCGTCCCGCTGCTCGCCGCCGCCGGCCACCGCGTCATCACCATGGACCTGCGCGGCTTCGGCGAGTCCTCGATCGCCTGGGACGACTACGCGCCGGGCGCCATCGCCGCCGACGTCCTCGCCCTGCTCGACCACCTCGGCATCGAGCGGGCCGTCCTGGCCGGCAGCTCCTACACCGGGGCGACCGTCGTCAAGGTCGCCGGGGACGCGCCCGAGCGGGTCGCCGGGATCGTCCTGATCGACGCCTTCATCGAGAACCTCCCGCAGAACGCCCTCATGCGCGGCGTCGTCCACGCCATGGGGACCGTCGTCATCCACTGGCCCGCGTTCTGGGGCTTCTACCACCGCAAGCTCGCCTACCCGGGCGCCAAGCCGGCCGACTTCGACGCGTACGTGGCCGGGCTCGTCGACTCGCTGCGCACCCCCGGCCGCAGGACCGCCACCCGCGGACACGTCCGCGGCGACTCCTCGCCCGTCGGCTGGACCGCCGCCGTGCGGTGCCCGGCGCTCGTCCTCATGGGCACCAAGGACCCCGACTTCCCGAAGCCGGAGGTCGTCGCCGACCGGCAGACCACGGCGCTCGGCGCCCGGAAGGTGATGATCGACGGCTCGGGGCACTACCCGATGGCCGACAACCCGCAGGCCGTCGCCGGTGCCCTGCTGCCCTTCCTCACCGAGATCGCCTGAGCCTCCTCCCCCCGGATCACGACACAGAGAGACCGAGCCATGCCCCGAGTCGGACTGACGCCCGAGCAGGTCGTCGACCACGCCCTCGCCCTCATCGACGACCAGGGACCGGACGGCCTCACCCTCGCCGCCGTCGCCACCCGGGCCGGCGTCGCCACCCCCTCCCTGTACAAGCACGTCAGCGGCGGCCTCACCGAACTGCGGCGGCTCATCGCCGTCCGCGTCACCGAGGAACTGGCCGCCCGACTCGCCGACTCCGCCCTCGGCCGCAGCGGGGACGACGCCGTCGCCGCCGTCCTCCGCGCCTACCACGCCTACGCGACGGCGTACCCGCACCGGTACAACGCCCTGCCGCAGGCCCCCCAGGCGGACGACGACCTCAACGCGGCAGCGGCCCGGCTGGTGGGGGTGATCGTCGCCGTCCTGCGGGAGTACGGCCTCGACGGCTCCGAAGCCATCCACGCCGCCCGCACCGTCCGCTCCCTCGCCCACGGCTTCGCCTCCCTCTCGATCGCCGGAGCCTTCCAACTCGCCGAAGACCTGACCACCACCCACGACCGCCTCATCACCACCCTGACGAGCGGCCTCCACACCTGGCCAAAGGCCTGAGGCGACACGAGAAGTCGGCCGAGTCGACTTCTCACGCGACCGAACTCGGGCCGGGCCTGATCGCGCCCCCGAGGCTGGCAACCCCTCACGCCGGCAGTGCCGAGCCACTCGCCATGCGAGGGCGCGGCAGCAGGTTGAGGGCAGCACGAAAAGTCGACAGGTTCGACATCCTGCGCGCCCTGGAACCCCGGGGCACAACACACGAGAAGTCGGCCGAGTCGACCTCTCGCGCGACCGAACTCGGGCCGGGCCTGATCGCGCCCCCGAGGCCGGCAACCCCTCACGCCGGCAGTGCCGAGCCACTCGCCACGCGAGGGCGCGGCAGCAGGTTCAGGGCAGCACGAAAAGTCGGCGAGATCGACCTCCCAGGCGAGCAGGACGCGACCGCCCCCTCCCCCGCCACCCGAGGACCGCACGAAAGTCGGCAGCGTCGACTTCTTACGGGCCCTGGAATCCCGGGGCACAACGCACGAGAAGTCGGCCGAGTCGACCTCTCGCGCGGACGAGGTCGAGGCCACGGGGTCGGGTGGCAGCGCGGGAAGTCGGCAGGGTCGACTTCTCATGCGGCGGGCGCAGACCCGTGGGGCACTGGGCAAGCCGCGCGGGAAGTCGCCCCGGCCGACTTCCCGCGCACGGAGCCTGGCAGAAGCGGCAGCGCGCTGGAAGTCGAATGGGCCGACTTTTGGCGCGGTGCAATTGGCGGGGAGGCGGCGCACTCTGCGCATGGCGGCGATGAAACGGTTCTGCTCGTCCCCGGAGGCGCATGAGAAGTCGGCGGGATCGACTTCTCGCGCAGCGCGGCGAGCAAGAGGGCATGAGGGCAAAACGGGGCGCACGGCACGCCGAAGGAACGCTTCCGCAGGACACCGAGAGCGCGCTGGAAGTCGGCGGAGCCGACTTCTCGTGCGGGCGGGCGTGGCGGGAGAGCGCGCTCCGGGGCGGTGCGGCGGCGGGATGAGGGCGACGCGGGAAGTCGGCAGGATCGACTTCCCGTGCGGAGGAAGGAGGTTGGCGAGGGCGCGGGAGGGCCTGGGGCGGAATGTGGCGGTCCGGAAGGCATGGGAAGTCGGCGGGGGCTACCTCCTGCGCAGTGAGGCCAGCGAGCGCACGGAGAGCCTGGCGCGAGCCCTGCCGGCCCGGCGTGCATAGAAAGTCGGCGGGATCGACTTCTCGCGCAGTGCGGCGAGCAAGAGGGCAAGAGAGAGCCAGGATCGGGCGCGCGGCATGGCGAAGGAGCGCCTCTGCAGGACACCGAGGCCGCGCTGAAAGTCGGCGGAACCGACTTCTCGCGCGAGCAGGCGTGGCGGGAGAGCGCGCTCCGGGGCCGTGCGGCGGCGGGATGAGGGCGACGCGGGAAGTCGGCAGGGGCGACTTCTCGTGCGGGGGAGGGAAGTTGGCGAGGGCGCGAGAGGGCCTGGGGGCGGGCTGCGGCGGTCCGAAAGGCACGGGAAGTCGGCGGGGGCGACTCCCTGTGCGGGGGAGGGAGGTTGGCGAGGGCGCCGGAGGGCCCGGGAGCGGGCTGCGGCGATCCGGAAGGCACGGGAAGTCGGCGGGGGCGACTTCCTGTGCGGGGGGCTCGGGGGTGGGGGCGGAGGGAACGTTTCTGCTGGGGGCTAGTGTGGCGGGGCTGACTGGGGGGTCATGACCGGGGACCGCCCACCCGTTTGGTGGAGGTCCTGTTGCCCGCGCTGGTCGGGAGGGTGCGGCGGTGGTACGGGCGGCTGTTGGACGGAGACGCTCGGGCCGGGCGGGACGCGCTCGTCGTGCTGCTGGTGCTCACGGTGGTGCTCGGGCTGCTGCCGCTCGCGCTGCCGTACAGCTGGCCCCCGTCGGCGCTCGTGCTGCCGCTCGTGGTCGGCGGGCTCGTGCTGCCGCGCGGGCGGTTGCTGGTGCTCGTGTGCGCGGCCCTCGCGGGCAGTGCGCTCGGGGCCGCCCTGCAGGACCCGCACTGCGTACGGCTCGGGGTGACCCTCGTCCTCGCCGCCACCGGGGCGACAGTGCTGGTCGCGAACCGCTTCCGGCACCGGCTCGGGCTGCGCGGCACCCAGGGCGACTCCATCCTCCTCGAACTCGCCGAGCACACCAGGACCCTCGCCCGGCTCCCCGACCGCCTCCTCGACTGGCACTTCGACAGCGCCCTCGCCCCCGCCGGCGGCACCTCCTTCTCCGGGGACTTCCTCCTCTGCACCCACCGCCCCGAGGACGACCTGCTGGAGCTCCTGCTCGTGGACGTGTCCGGGAAGGGCAGCCGGGCCGCCGCGCGGTCCACGCACCTGTCGGGCGCCTTCGGGATGCTGCTGGGGCGGGTGCCGCCGGAGGCGTTCCTGCCGGCGGCCAACGACCACCTGGTCCGGATGGGCTGGGACGACCACTTCGCGACGGCGGTCCACCTCGCGCTGCGTCCGGCCACCGGCGACTACCGCCTCTTCAACGCCGGCCACCCGCCGGCCGCGCGCTTCCGCCGGGCGGACGGCGGCGGCTGGGACCTCGCCGCGCACGGCGGCCCGGCGCTGGGCCTGATCCCCGGCGCCCCCTACCCGGCGTCGACCGGGCGGCTGGCGCACGGGGACTCGCTGCTGCTGTTCAGCGACGGCCTGGTGGAGGTGCCGGGCCGGGACCTGGACGAGGGTGTGCTCCGGCTGCTGGCCGCTGCGGAGCCGGAGCTGCGGACCCACCGCACGCAGCAGGAGCTCACGCGCGGCGCGGCGGAGCAGCTCGTACGGACGGTGGCGCGGGATGTCGCGGACGACCGGACCCTGGTGCTGGTGCGTCGGCTGGGACCTGCTGGTGTACCCGCCCCCGACCTCCCCGGACGCGGAAAACGCTGAAGGGAGCGGAGCGGAGGGGAACGGAGCGGAGGGGAAGCAGGGAAGGGCGCAGGAGGCACGAAGGCCGTGGCGGCGCACGGCGTGGGAAGTGTGGGCTGCCGGCTGGTCGGGGCGTGAGCGATCGAACAGGGCTTGCCGGGGTGCCCGTGCGCCGCTGCGCGGACGCGGGGGAGGGAGAAGCACCGCCCCTCGCGGGCAGGCGTCGTGCCGGGGGAAGGCGCGCGGGGGCGGGGGCTTGCGGGGGCTGCGCCGGCTCGGAGTGCGCGCGGGTCGGGTGGGGGTGGGAACCGGCGGTGGGGGTGGGGGCGTGGCAGGCAGGGTGGGGGGGTCGCCGGGGGCTCGTGGGGTGGGGAAATGGGGTATGAAGAATCAATGGCTCCCGTCGAGGATGAGAACCGCGCGGTGCGCAGTGCGATGCGCTGCGTGCGGTTATTGCTGGGCTGCACGACGGCGGCCGAGATGCTGGCCACCGTCCTCGCCGACGGGCCCAGTTGGATCACCGGGGAGGGTTCCGCGCTGTACCTGCTGGACTCCGCCGGGATGCTGCGGCTGACGGCCTCGCACGGGCTGCCCGGGTGGGCTCACGAGCGGTACGGGACCATCGATCCGGGCAGCGATCTGCCGGCCGCGGCGGCGCTGCGGCTGCGGCGGCCGTACCTGTTGTCGCCCGAGCACACGAGTGCCGACTACCCGAACGAGGACGCCGGGATCGGCACCGGGATGGTCGCGGTGATCACCCTGCCGATGATCGTGGACGAGCGGCCGATCGGGGTGCTGGCGCTGGCGCTGGCCCACCGGGGCACGGTGCCGCTGCGCGACTTGGACGTGCTGGAGACGATCGGCGACGCGTGCGCGCACCGGCTGGCGCACCTGCTCGATCACGCGGACGGCCGACTGCCGCAGAGCGCGCAGGCGCCGGCGGGGCCGGCCGGGGCACCGGGCCGCCCGATGCTGTCGCTCGCCGCGCGGGCCGCGCGGCACGGGGCGTTCGAGCGGGACCTGGTGACCGGCGAGACCGCGTGGGACGCCGAGGCGTTCCGGGTGACGGGCCAGCCGGTGGCGCCGGACGGCTCGGCGCCGGAGCTGGAGCGGATCGTCCACCCGGAGGACCTGCCGGACGTGCGGGCGGCGATGGCGGAGGCGCTGGCCGTCGGGGGGCCGTACCGGATCGAGTACCGGGTGCTGCGCCGGGGCGGCGGGGTGGTGCGGGTCGAGGAGTCCGGCGAGGTGATGCTGGACGTCCACGACCGGCCGGTGCGCGTCGCGGGGCTGCTCGCGGAGCACGGCGACGCGCTCGCCGGGGAACGCGCGGGGCAGCAGGAGCCGCAGGACGGACCGGCGCGGCAGGACAAGGCCGGGGCGGCGCGGACGGCACTGCTGCTGACGCTGACCCGGGCGCTGTCGCGGGCGGTGACCGTGCGGGACGTCACCACCGCCGTGACGGACGTGGCCCGGCCGTCGTTCGGGGCCGCGAGCATCGTGCTGGACCTGGTGGACGAGGGCCGGCTGCTGCCGGTCACGCACACGGTCTACGGGGGCGCGCGCCGCTCGGAGCCGACCCGGCTGGCGGACCTGTCCGAGGACGTGATGCAGTCCTCGCTCACCCGCTCCGCCCCGCTGTTCAGCGAACCCGGGCGAGGCGCGCCCGGAGGCCCGGCCGGGAGCCCGGCGGCCTGGGCGGTGCTGCCGCTGGTCGCGTCCGGACGGCAGGTGGGCTCGTGCCTGATCACCTTCGCCACCGAACGGAACTTCGGCCGCGAGGACCGCACCCTGTACTCGGCGTTCGCCGGCATCCTGGCGCAGTCGCTGGAGCGGGCCCGGTTGTACGACACCCACCACCACCGCGCCGGCGAGCTGCAGCGCGCGATGCTGCCGCGCACGCTGCCCCGCCTGCCGGGCATCGCGAGCGCCGCCCGCTACCTGCCGAGCACCGAGGGGATGCAGATAGGCGGCGACTGGTACGACCTGCTGAAGCTGCCGGACGGCCGGATCGGTCTGGTGATCGGCGACGTGCAGGGGCACAACGCCGAGGCGACCGCGGTGATGGGCCAACTGCGCAGCGGCCTGCGGGCGTACGCGACGGACGGGCACGATCCGGCGGCCACCCTGGCGCGGACCAGCCGGCTGCTGGCCGAGCTGGACACCGAGCTGTTCGCGACCTGCCTCTACCTGACCCTGGACCCGGCGGACGGCCGGCTGACCGCGGCCCGGGCCGGCCATCCGGCGCCGGTGCGGATCGCCGGCGCGAGGGCGGTCGAGCTGGATCTGCCGGGCGGCCCGCCGCTGGGGGTGGACCCGGGGCAGCCCTACGACCTGACGACCGGCCGGCTCGCGGAGGGCGAGACGCTGCTGGTGTACACGGACGGGCTGGTGGAGGACCGCGAGGAGGACTACGACGAGTCGGTGCAGCGGATGCTGGACGGGCTGGAGCTGTGGGCCCGGCAGACCGGTCCGGGCCGGATCGGTCCGGCGTCCGCGCTGGAGCGGCTGGCGGACCTGCTGACCCTGAACGTGACGGAGCGCCGCTCCCGGCCGGACGACGTGGCCCTGCTGCTCCTGCACCGGATGTGATCCCGTCCGCAACACCGTGCACACGTTCCCCACACATCCCGGGGCGCGACTCGGCCATCCCGCACGTGTCCGAAGTGTCCGAGTAGGGAGGAACCGCGGGGGAAGTGTGGTCGCCCGGCGGCCCGGTCGGGGGCGAACGAGGTTGGATTGGCGCCGAATTGACTGGATATTGACGAGATCCGGTCACTTGGCGAGATCCGTTCACACCTTCGTAGGATCATCGCCCTAGAATTCGCCGCGTGACGATGACTCAGTGGTGCGCAACGGCAGCCGGCGTGCTCGCGGCGCTCGCCCTCGTGACCGCCGCCCGCTACCACGCGGTCTCCGTCACCCACCGGCGCCGGGCCGAGCGGCTGCGCCGCGACGTCGCCCGGCTCCAGGAGCAGCTGACCGCCGAACTCTCCCGCCGGGGCGAGGAACTGGCCGTCGTCCAGCAGGAGCAGGAGCACACCGCCTCCACCCAGCGGGCCTTCCTCAGCGTGGCCCGCCGGATCCTCGTCATGGCCCACGACCAGCAGGCCCTGCTCGACGAGATGGAGCGCACCCACGACGACCCGGCGCTGCTGGAGGGCCTGCTCAAGGCCGACCACGCGGCGGCCCAACAGGCCCGGCTGGCCCAGACCCTGGCCGTGCTCTGCGGGGCGCGGGCCGGACGGCACTGGCCCGAACCCGTCTCGCTGGAGGACGTCGTCCGCGGCGCCCAGTCGCGCATCCTGCCGTTCCAGCGGGTCGTGGTGCGCAGCCGGATCGAGACCGCCGTGGTCGGCGCCGCCGCCGAGGCGCTGATCCACGCCGTCGCCGAGCTGCTGGACAACGCGACCCGCTACTCGCCGCCCAGCACCCAGGTGTTCGTCACGCTGATGCCGGTGCACAACGGCGCCGTCATCGAGATCGACGACGGTGGCGTCGGCATGCCGGAACAGGCCGTCGCCAAGGCGGGCGCCGCGCTGGCCGGCGGCAGCACGCTGGAGGTGTCCCGGCTGGGCGAGGTGCCGCAGCTGGGCCTGGCGGCGGTGGGCCGGCTCGCCGAGCAGTACGGCTTCCGGGTCACGCTCAGCTCGGCGCCCTCCCCGTACGGGGGCGTGCGCGTGGTCGTTCTGCTGCCGAACGCGCTGCTCACCGAACCGCTTCCGCCGACCGTCCCCGGCCTCGGGCCGGACGACCGGGTGTTCGGCGCCGGCCCCTACCACTCCCCCGTGGTGGGCGGGCACCCCCTGCTGGACACCCCACCGCTCGCACCCCCCCTGGCCGCCGGGCCTCCCTCCTCCGCCGGTCTCCCCGCCGGCGGTCCCCCCTTCGCCGGTCTCCCCGCCGGCGACCCGGCCCCGCCGCCGCTGCCCCGCCGGAGCCACCGGCGCGACCGTGCCGGCACGACCGCGCAGCACGCCGCTCCCCCGCCTCCGCCGCCCGCGCCGCCGTACCGCTCGGCCCGGGACGCGCAGGCGTTCATGGCGATGTTCCAGGCCGGCACCGCCAGCGGCCGCTCGGCCGCCCGGGCCCAGGCCCACGACGACCCGTTCCGTCCCGCGTCCCCCCGACTTCCCCAGCGCTCCGGAGAGTTCCATGACCACCACCCCTGATCTCGGCTGGCTCCTCGCCGACATCGTCGCCGTGCCCGAGGTCCAGCACGCCGTCGTCGTCTCCAACGACGGCCTGGAGATCGGCCGCACCCCGGGCATCGTGCGCGAGGACGCCGAGCGGCTCGCCGCCGCCTGCTCCGGCCTGCAGTCGCTGGCGCGCGGGGTCGCGGTGGGCTTCGGCGGGCCCGCCAGCGCCACCCGGCAGATCATCATCGAGTACGGGGGCGGGTACCTGTTCATCGTCGCCGCCGGGGCCGGCGCGCACCTGGCCGTGGTGACCGGCGAGGCGGTCGACGCCGGGCTGGTCGCCTACCAGATGCAGGTCCTGGTCGAGCGGATCGGCACCCACCTCACCAGCCCGCCGCGGGTCGACCACGCGGCGGGGGGCCCGCGGTGAACGGGCCGGTCCGCCCGTACGTCATCACCGGCGGCCGCAGCCGCTCCACCCGGCCCGAGCTGGCGGTCGAGAGTCTGGTCAGCGCCTTACCGGACCTGCCCGAACTCCCCGACCACGCCCCGCTGAACCGGGAGCACCGGCGCATCCTCGGCCTCTGCCGCAGCCTGCTGTCCATCGCCGAGGTGGCGGCCCACCTGGTGCTGCCGCTCGGCGTCGTCAAGGTGCTGGTCGGCGACCTGTGGGACCTCGGCGCCGTGCAGGTGCTCCCGCCCGTCCCGCAGGCCGAACGCCTGCCCACAACACTCCTGGAAGAGGTGCTCGTTGGCCTCCGCCAACTCCGCTGAAGCCGTGTCCGCCGAAGCCGTGCCAGCCGAGGTGCCCGCCGACCCGCAGTACCTGCCGTCCTCCGTCCAGGGGGCGGTGAAGATCCTGGTCACCGGCCCGTTCGGGGTCGGCAAGACGACGCTGGTCGGCTCGCTCAGCGAGATCACCCCGCTGCGCACCGAGGAGACGATGACGGCCGCGAGCAGCGGCGTCGACGACCTCGCGGGGCGCGGCGACAAGACGACGACCACGGTCGCGCTGGACTTCGGCCGGATCACGCTCAACCCGCGGCTCGCGCTGTACCTGTTCGGCACGCCCGGGCAGCAGCGGTTCTGGCCGCTGTGGGAGGACCTGTCGCGCGGCGCGCTCGGCGCCATCGCGATGGTCGACCTGCGCCGGCCGGACGAGAGCTTCGAGGTGCTCGGCCGGCTGGAGGAGCAGCGGATCCCGTTCGCGGTGGCCGTCAACGTCTTCCCGGACACGCCGACCTACCCGGAGGAGGAGCTGCGCTCGGCGCTCGACGTGCTGCCCGAGGTGCCGATCCTCTACTGCGACGCGCGCGACCGGCGGCAGTCCTACGACCTGCTGATCGACTTCGTGGACCACCTGCACCGGACGTCCGTGCTGGAGCTCCAAGGATGAACGCGCCCGAACCGCCGACCACTTCCGGGTGCCCCGTCGGCCACGGCGGCGGCCTGCCCGCCGGAGTGCCCGCCGGCGGCCCGCTGACGCCGCTGTACGGCGCCGCCGTCGCCGAGGACCCGCACGGCCTGTACGCCCGGCTGCGCGCCCGCTACGGACCGGTCGCGCCGATCGAGCTGGAGCCGGGGGTCGAGGCCTGGCTCGTCCTCGGCTACCCCGAGCTGCTCGAACTCACCCGCAACGAGACGCTGTTCTCCAAGGACTCGCGCCGCTGGCGGGTGCCCGCCGAGGGCCGGCTGGCGGCCGACTCCCGGCTGCTGCCGATGACCGCGTGGCGCCCCACCCTGCTCAACCTGGACGGCGCCGAGCACCAGCGGCTGCGCGCCGCCGTCGCGGACACGCTCGCCCAGATCGACCACCACCAGCTGCGCGGCACCACCGAGGCCGCCGCCAACGGACTCATCGACAGCTGGGGCCCGGACGGCACCGCCGACCTGGTCGCGCAGTACGCCCGCGCGCTGCCCCTGCTGGTCTTCACCCAGCTGGTCGGCCTGCCCGCCGCGGCCGGCCCCCGGCTGATCGAGCTGATCAGCCACTTCGTCGACAGCGGCGCCGAATCGGTGCGCGCCAACGCCGAGTTCCAGGCCATCCTGGTCGACCTGGTGCGCCGCCGCCGGGCCGCCCCGAGCGCCGACCTCACCTCCTGGCTGCTCGCCCACCCGGCCGGCCTGACCGACGAGGAGGCGGTGCACCACCTGGTGGTGCTGCTGGTCGCGGGCAACGAGACCAGCATCAACTGGACCGGCAACACACTGCGGCTGCTGCTCACCGACCGCCGCTTCCGGGCCACCCTCACCGGCGGCCGGCTCACCGTCTCCGACGCGCTGGAGGAGGTGCTCTGGCGCGACCCGCCGACGCAGAACTTCCCCGGCCGCTGGGCCACCACCGACACCGTGCTCGGCGGCCAGTACATCAGCGCCGGCGACATGCTCGTGCTCGGCCTGGCCGCCGCCAACGCCGACCCGGCCGCCCAGGGCGTCGCCGCCGCCGCGCACGGCTCGCTCGGCGGCAACCGCGCCCACCTGGCCTGGGGCGCCGGCCAGCACGTCTGCCCGGCGCAGCACCCGGCCAGGATCATCGTCGAGACCGCCGTCGAGACCCTGCTGCACCGGCTGCCGGACCTCCAGCTCGCCGTCCCTCCGGTCGAACTGGCCTGGCGTCCCTCCCCGTGGTCGCGGGCACTGCTCAGCCTGCCGGTGCTCTACAGCGCCTTCACCCCGCCCCGACCGCCCGCCCCCGAGAGGCCCGCATGGACACCGCCGACGCTCCCCGAGGAACCGGCCCCCGGCCCGTCCGACTCGACCCCTTCGGACGGGACCAGCACAGCGAGAACGCCCGGCTCAGGGACGCCGGCCCGGCGGTCCTGGTGGAGCTCCCTGGCGGGGTGGTGGTCTGGGCGATAACCCACCACGACACGCTCCAGGCGCTGCTCGCCGATCCGCGCGTCGGCAAGAACGCCCGGCTGTGGACGGACTTCCGGGAGGGCCGGCTGCCCGAGGGCTGGCCGCTGCTCAACTTCGTCACCGTGCCCGGGATGGTCACCGCCGACGGCGACGACCACCGGCGGCTGCGCGGGCTCGTCAGCCAGGCCTTCACGCCGCGCCGGATCGCCGACCTGGCGCCCGCGATCGAGGCGCGGGCCGTCGCCCTGCTCGACGCCGTCGCCGAGCTGGAGGGCCCGTTCGACCTGCGCGCGCACTTCGCGTACCCGCTGCCCATGCAGGTGATCGGCGAACTGCTCGGCCTCGCCGTCGAGCAGCAGGACGACCTGCACGAGCTGTCCGACACGCTCGTCTCCAGCTCGGCCACCCCGGCCGCCGCCGTCGCCGCGCAGCGGGACCTCAACGCGCTGCTCGCGTCCGTCGTCGCGGCCAAGCGGGCCGAGCCCGGCGACGACCTGACCACCGACCTGATCGCCGCGCGCGAGGCCGGCGACGGGCTGAGCGAGGCCGAACTCGTCGGCACGCTGCTGCTGATGCTGGTCGCCGGGCACGAGACCACGCTCAACCTGATCACCAACGCCGTCCGCGCCCTGCTGGCCCACCCCGAGCAGCTGCGGCTGGTGCTGGACGGCGAGCAGCCGTGGTCGGCGGTGGTCGAGGAGACGCTGCGGTACGACTCCCCGGTCGGGCAGTTCCCGCTGCGGTACGCGATCGAGGACATCGAGGTCGGGGACGTGGTGATCCGGCGCGGGGAGGCGATGCTCGCCTCGTACGCGGCGGCCGGGCGCGACTCCGGGCACCACGAGGACGCCGACGCCTTCGACCTCACCCGCCGGCCCAACCGGCACCTGTCGCTCGGGCACGGGCCGCACTTCTGCCTCGGCTCCGGGCTGGCCCGGCTGGAGGCGGAGACGGCGCTGCGCCACCTGTTCGAGCGCTTCCCCGGCCTCGCCCTCGCGGCGGACGCGGAGGGCGCGGAGCCGGAGCCGATCGCCTCGTTCGTCAGCAACAGCGTGCGGACCCTGAGGGTGACGGTCTGAGCCGTCCGGTTACCCGAGGGCGGCCCGGGTCGTTCGGCAGGGCATGAAGAAACTCGCCACCCTGGCCGCCCTCACCATGGCGGGCCTCGCGCTCGCCGCGCCCGCCGCCTCCGCCACCAGCCAGACCGCCGCCTCCCCGGACGCCACCGGCGGTCTCACCGACGGCCTCACCGTCTCCCCCGCCGACCTCGCCATCCACACCGCCGGCCAGCTGCCGGTGGTCGGGCACACCGCCCAGGAGGTGGAGAAGATCGGGACCAACCAGATGACCCACCCCGGGCTCAGCGGGCAGATCGGCTGACCGACCCCCGTACGGTCGGCCCGTCCGCCGAGGCCGGCAACGGCGTTCAGCCCTGGAAGAGCCCGTTGAGCTCCGGGTAGGTCAGCCCGCCGTCGAGGGCGGTGTACGTGCCGCTCGCGTACACCTCCTCGGCGGCCCGGCGGACCGCCGCGAACGCCACCTTGGCGAGGCCGGGACCGAGGCTCACCCGCGCGACGCCGAGCTTCGCCAGCTCCGGGACGGACGGCGAGCCGGGCGCGGCCAGGACGTTGAGGGGGGCGGGGACCGCCCGGACCAGCGCGGCGATCGTCTGCGGGTCCGCCACGCCGGGGGCGAAGACGCCGTCCGCACCTGCCTCGACGTAGGCCCGCAGCCGGCGCACCGCCTCGTCCAGCCGGCCCTCCGGCTCACCGAGCCGGTGCAGGAAGACGTCGGTCCGCGCGTTCACGAAGAGCGGCACGTCGGCCGCGTCCGCCGCCGCCCGGGCCGCCGCGATCCGCTCGGCCGCCTCGTCGAGCGGACGGCCCTCGTCCTCCAGGTTCACGCCGACGGCGCCGGTGCCGAGCAGCGCGGTCACCGTCTCGCCGACCCCGGCGGCGGTCCGCGCGTAGCCGCTCTCCAGGTCGGCGGTGACCGGCTGCTCCACCGCGCGGACGACCAGCGCGGTCTGCGCCAGCACCAGGTCGCGGTCGGCGCCGCCGCCGTCCGGGCTGCCGATCGTCCAGGAGACGCTCGCGCTGGCCGTCGCGACGGCCCGGGCGCCGGCGTCGGCGACCAGGCGGGCGCTCACCGCGTCCCAGGCGTTGGCGAGCACCAGCGGCTCGCCGGCGCGGTGCAGCTCGTGCAGGAGCCGGGCCTTGTCCTGCTGGCTCGTCACGGCGGTTCCCCTCACTTCGCGGCCGGGCTGAGGCGCGAGGTCACGCCGATCCGGTTCCAGGCGTTGATGGTCGCGATCAGGGCGATCAGCTGGGCGAGTTCGGCCTCCTCGAAGTGGGCGGCGGCCTCGTCGTAGACGGCGTCCGGCACGTGCCCCCGGGTCAGCAGGGTGACGGACTCGGTGAGCGCCAGGGCGGCGCGCTCCTTCGCGGTGAACCACGGGGTCTCGCGCCAGGCCGGGAGCGAGATCAGGCGGTGGTCCTGCTCGCCACCCTGCACGGCGTCGGTGGCGTGCATGTCGATGCAGAAGGCACAGCCGTTGATCATCGAGGCGTGGACCTTGACCAGCTCGGCGAGCCGGGGGTCGAGGCCGGTCCGGGAGGCGCGGTCCACGGCGATCATCGCGGAGTAGTACTCGGGGGCGAGCCGGTGCATCGCGAGGCGCTGAGCGGGCGCCGGAACCGGCGCGTCCGCGCCCTCTGCGGTCCCGTGCGCCGCGGTCTCGTTCGTCGTCGTCATGATCACCAGCCTAGGGACGGAGTGGCCCTACCGCCTGGTGCATTCATGTGCGGCGTTCCTGGGCCACTTTCCGGGCCCCCACCGCTGTTCCGGTAGGCGAACCGGCGTGCGAGGATCGCTGAACAGAGCGAAAACCGGGGGACAGGATCGTGTGTACGGCGTTCGTCAGCATCGAGCCGGGGTCGGCGGTGCCCGTCCTGCTCCTCTCCGTCCGGGACGAGTACCTCGGGCGCCGCTGGCTCCCGCCGGCCCACCACTGGCCGGAGCACCCGGAGCTGGTCGGCGGGCTCGACCTCGCCGCCGGCGGCACCTGGCTCGCCGCCGACCCCGGGCGGCGCTCTGCCGCCTGCCTGCTCAACGGCTTCGGGCCGCTCGCCCCCGCCGAGACGCGGCTCTCCCGCGGCCGGCTGCCGCTCACCGCCGTGCGCGAGGGCGGCGTCGGCCACCTCGACCTCACCCCGTACGACCCGTTCCACCTCGTGCTGGCCGGTCCCGACGGCGCCCGGGTGGCCAGTTGGGGCGACGGGCGGCTGGTCGAGCACCACCTGCCCACCGGCCTGAGCGTCGTGCTCAACGACGGCCTGGAGGGCCGCGCCCACAGCCGGACCACCTCCGAGCGGATCCGCGCCGTGATGGCCGCCCGCGCCGCGCACTTCCGGGCCCGCTTCGAGGCCGAGCCCCGGCCCGAGCCGGGCGGCGCCGGGACCGTCGAGGACGCGTGGGGCGCCTGGCTGCCGGTCGTCTCCGGGGACGGGCTCGCGCCGGACGACGACGCGGCGCTCGTCCAGCGGCGCGACTTCGGCGACGGGCGGATCTGGGGCTCGTCCTCGATCTCGCTGCTCGCCCTCGGACCGGACCGGCTGCGCTACGACTTCGGGCCGGCGCCGGTGGCCGCCGGGGAGGCGGCGTGGCGGCGGGTGGCGCTCGGCTGACCCGGGCCGGTTCGGGGGCCGTCGGCGGATTCGGGGCCCGTCGGCGAACGAACGCTTGAACCTGCCGCAGCGGGAGGTTGCATCGTGGTGCCTCGTCGACCACGAGGGAGGACCACGATGAACCGCCCCCGCCCCGCGGACGTGCTGCCCGCCGCCCTGCTGGTGGCCGGCACCGCGCTCGTCGCCGCGGGCGCCGCGCTGGCGCTCAGCCACGCGGCCGAGCGCGCCGTGTCGTCCGGGGTGCTGCTCGCCGTGTGGGTGCACGTGCTGCTCACCCACGCGCCGGCCGCGCACCCGGCCGCCGCCTGAGCGGCGCCCGAACGCCGGGTGCCCGAACACCGGTCGCCCGGCCCGGGTTTCGGCGAGACGTCCACTCGGTGAATTTCCGGCCTCAGACCTGCCGGGCGTCTACATCCCCGTAGTAGCTTCGCCGGGGCTCCCCCTGATCAGACCTCCGAGCGAAGGTGCGCGATGTCCACCCTGACCTACCCGGAAGCGATAGGCGTCGGCCTGCTGCAGGGTGTGACGGAACTCTTCCCGGTGTCCAGCCTGGGCCACAGCATCCTGCTGCCGGCGATCATCGGCGGGAAGATCCAGCACGACCTGGACATGACCGCCGAGGGCTCCCCGTACCTCTCCGTGCTGGTCGGCCTCCACCTCGCCACCGCGCTCGCGCTGGTGGTCTTCTTCTACAAGGACTGGCTCCGGATCATCAGCGGCCTGATCAGCTCGATCCGTCACCGCCGCGTGGAGACCCGCAACGAGAAGCTGGCCTGGCTGCTCATCGTCTCCACCATCCCGGTCGGCATCGCCGGCCTCGCCTTCGAGAAGGCCCTGCGCAACGCCCTCGGCAAGCCGATCCCGGCCGCCGTCTTCCTCGCCCTCAACGGGCTCGTGCTGCTCGGCGCCGAACGCCTCAAGCGCGGCGGCACCGGCCGCCGGCGGGCCGGCCACGCCGCCCCGGTGACCGACGAACCCGGGCTGGACCCGGCGATCGCCTCCGACCACCGGCTCGCCCGGCTCGGCTACAAGCAGGGCGTCTGGATCGGCGCCGCCCAGATCCTCGCGCTCTTCCCCGGCATCAGCCGCTCCGGCGTCACCATGAGCGCCGGCATCCTGCGCGGGCTGCACCACGAGGACGCCGCCCGGTTCTCCTTCCTGCTCGCCACGCCGGTGATCATCGCCGCCTCGGCGCTCAAGGTGCCCGAGCTGTTCAAGCCGGAGAACTCCGCCGTCCTCGGCCCGGTCGTGGCGGGCAGCATCGCCGCCTTCGTCGCCGGGTACGTGTCGGTGCGCTTCCTCACCAAGTACTTCGAGACCCGCAGCCTGACGCCGTTCGCGATCTACTGCTTCGTGGCCGGCGTCGGCAGCGCGGTCTACCTCTCGCTCTAGTTCCTCACAACTCCTGGAGGACGGCCGCGAGTTCGTGCGGCTGGGAGAACATCGGCCAGTGGCCGGTGTCCAGTTCGACCAGCCGCCACCGCTCGCCCGCCAGCAGCTCGGCGGCCCGGCCGAACGGCTCGGGCCAGTCCAGCAGGCACTTGACGTACGTCACCGGCAGCTCGGGCAACGCGTCGCCCAGCACGGCCGGTTCGGTCAGCGAGGCGCCCGGGTGCGGCGTCGAACCGGCGACGATCCGGGCGACCTGCTCGTCGGTGAGGCCCTGGCCGGCGAAGTCCCCGGCCGCGAGCGGCGGCCACCAGCCGCCGTTCCGCGCGATCGCCACCGCCACCTCCTGGCCGTTCCCGGCCACCGAGACGAACGACTCGCCGTCCCGCGGCACGTCGGCGTCCACGAACACCACCCGGGCCAGTCGCTCGCCGATCCGCTCGGCGGCCTGGCCCACCGGGATGCCCGAGTAGCTGTGCCCGACCAGGACGACGTCGCGCAGGTCGAGCCGCTCCACCTCGGCCACGATGTCCCGCACGTGGACCTCCTGCCCCGCCGGAGCCACCCCGCGCCTCTCCGCTAGCCCGGACAGCGTCAGCGGGTACGCCCCGTGCCCCGCCGCGCGCAGCTCCGCCGCCACCTCGTCCCACGCCCACGCGCCGAGCCACGCGCCTGCCACGAGTACATAGTTCGCCATGGGCGGCACGGTAGCGCGGGGATGTGACACCACCCAGGCGGAGCCCGCCGACGGACGACAGGCCCACCCGGGTCCGACCGGTCTCCGGCCGGGCGCTACCGTGACCGGCCGTGATCAACGAAAACCCGCCTCCGACCGTCTACGCGCTGTCGAGACGCAAGGCGCTCCTCCTCCTGCTCGCCTCGCTCGGCTTCACCGTCGGCGGCGCGCTGCTGCTCTGGCACCACGCCACCGTCAAGGGCCTCGTCGGCGGTGCCCTGGCCGTGCCGTTCTTCGGGTTCTGCTCCTTCGCGCTCGCCCGCCGGCTCGTCCGCAACCGGCCCGAACTGGTGCTGGACGCCGACGGCCTGGAGCACGTCCAGCTCGGCCGCATCGCCTGGAGCGAGATCGCCGCCGTGGGGATCCGCAGCATGACCGTCCGCGGCAGCACCCAGCGGATGATCGCGGTCGTGCTGCACGACCCGGCGGCCTACCTGGCCCGCGCGCCCCGGCTCGTCCGGGCGAGCGCCGGCCTCAACCGCTCCCTCGGGTACGGACCCGCGAACATCGCCGCCAACACCATCCCCGTCCCGCTCGAAGAGGTCCTCGCGGCGATGCACCGCCACCACCCGCGGCTCGGCGCCGACGCGGGATAATCCCGTCGATGAGCACTTCGTGGAGCGCGTTCGGCGGCGACCTGCACCTCGACCTCAGCGGGCGGCGCGCCGCCGGGACCGGGCTGCGGGCCGCCCTGGAGGACGCGCTGCGCGAGGCCGTCCAGGACGGGCGGCTCGCCCCCGGCACCCGGCTGCCGTCCTCACGCGCGCTCGGGGAGGACCTCGGGATCGCCCGCAACACCGTCGTGGAGGCGTACGGGCAGCTCACCGGCGAGGGCTGGCTCACCTCCCGGCAGGGCTCCGGCACCACCGTCGCGGAGCGCGCGGCACCCCGGCCTCCGGTGCCCAGGGCCACCCCGCCGGTGCGGGAACGCCCGGCCGCGCGCCACGACCTGATGTCCGGCCGGCCCGACCTGTCGCTCTTCCCGCGCACCGCCTGGCTCGCCGCCGCCCGCCGGGCGCTGGCCACCGCCCCGCACGAGGTCCTCGGGTACGGCTCGCCGCTCGGGCGCCCCGAGCTGCGGGAGGCGCTGGCCCACTACCTGGCGCGCGTGCGCGGGGTCCGCACCGACCCGGACCGCCTGCTGGTGTGCAGCGGCGTGACGCAGGGCCTGGGGCTGCTCTGCGCGGCCCTGCGGGACCGCGGGGCCGGCGCCCTCGCCGTCGAGGAGTACGGCCTGCCGCCGCAGCTCGCCGTCGCCCGGGCGGCCGGGCTCGCGACCGTACCGCTCCCGCTCGACGACGCGGGCGCCCGGGTGGAGCTGCTCGACGACCGGGTCGGGGGCGTCCTGCTCACCCCCGCCCACCAGTTCCCCACCGGCGCGCCGCTGGCCGCCGACCGGCGGGCGGCGGCGGTGCGGTGGGCGCGCGAGCACGACGGGTACGTCATCGAGGACGACTACGACGGCGAGTTCCGCTACGACCGGCAGCCGCTCGGCGCGATGCAGGCGCTCGACCCCGAGCGCGTGGTGTACGCCGGGACGGCCGCCAAGAGCCTCGCCCCGGGCCTGCGGCTCGCGTGGCTCGCCCTGCCGGACGCGCTCGTCGAACCGGTGGCCCGGCTGAAACAGCTCGCCGACATCATGTCGCCGGTGCTCGACCAGCTGACGCTCGCCGAACTGATCGCCTCCGGGACGTACGACCGGCACGTGCGGCGCTGCCGGCTGCACTACCGGCGGCGCCGCGACCGGCTCGTGGCCGCCCTCGCCGAACACGCCCCGCACGTCCGCGTCACCGGCATCGCGGCGGGACTGCACGCGGTGCTGCGGCTGCCGGCGGACGGACCGTCGGAGGCCGAGCTCCTGGCGCGGGCGGCGGCCGCCGGGGTGTCGCTCAACGGGCTCTCGTGGCACCGGGCGGACGGGGGTGTCGCGAGCGGGCCGCCGTCGCTGGTGATCGGGTACGGGACTCCTGCGGAGCACGCGTTTCCGGCTGCGCTGTCGGCGCTGTGCACGTTGCTGCGCAGTGCGTGAGTGCGGGGTGCTGCGCGGCGCGTAAGCGCGGGTCTGCTCCTTCCGCCTCGCGCAGTTCCTCGCGCCCCTCTCGGGGCGCGGGGATGGAAGGGGAAGGGTGACAAGGGCGCCCGCTCCGCTCCCGACTACTTGTTGCGGCCGCCCAGTTCGAACAGCAGCATGATGAAGCCGGCGAAGGCGTGGATGCCCGCGGTGTAGATGACCAGGCGGACGGCGACGCGGCGGTTGGCCCACTTGCCGGCGTCGATGGTCTTGGGGGCCTCGGGGGTCGAGGTGTGGGTGGTCGGGTCAGCGGCCATGGTTGTCTCCTCAGTGCGGTGCGGCAGGGCCGCCGCCGAGGCAGAGTTCGCCGCCGGGGCTCTGCAGCAGGGTGTGGACGAAGAGCAGCTCGACCCCGTGCGCCGACTCGGCGGCGATGCAGTGCGGGGTGAGCGAGTCGAAGTGGGCGGAGTCGCCGACGGCCAGGTGGTGGACGCGGTCGCCGAGGGTCAGCCGCAGGGCGCCCTGGAGGACGTACAGCCACTCCTCGCCCGGGTGGACCCGGACGACGGCGTCCTGCACGCCCGGCGGCACGTGGACCCGCAGGGCCTGCATGGCCCGGCCGGGGGCGCCGGCCCGCCGGTAGCCCCAGCCGCCGGCCCGGCCGGGCTCGATGACGCCGCCGCGGACCACCGGGTCGGGTTCGGTCATCGCCTCGCCCAGCAGCCCGGAGACGGACGTGCCGTAGGCGCGGGCGAGGCCGAGCAGGACGGGCAGCGACGGCTGGCGCCGGCCGGTCTCCAGCCGGGACAGATAGGCTGGGGACAGTCCGACCCGGGCGGCCGCCACCTCCAGCGTGAGGCGGCTGCTGTGCCGGTGCTCGCGGAGCCTGGCGGCGAGGCCGGCGACCTCCTGGTCGTCGAGCTGCTCGCCTGCGGCGGGGGCGCCGGTGGGGCTGGTCGTCATGTGACCAGTGGACACCTCGCGTGCCGCACGGGCAAGAAATTTGCCCCCCAGGCAAATCCGCTCGGAGGGCTCAGGGCCGCGGGATGTTGCGCAGGTTGCTCCGGGCCAGGTCGATCATGCGTCCCACCCCGCCGGAGAGCACCGTGCGGCCCGCGGCCAGGGCGAAGCCCTTCAGCTGGGCGGCCGTGATGTGCGGCGGGATGGACAGCGCGTTCGGGTCGGTGACCACGTCGACCAGCGCGGGCCCGGGCCGCTCCAGCGCCTCGGCCAGCACCTCCCGCACCCGGGCCGGCTCGGTCACCCGTTTCGCCGGGATGCCCATCGCCCGCGCGATCCCGGCGTAGTCCACGTCGCCGTTGTCGATCTGCCACTCGGGGTAGCCGGAGACGAGCATCTCCAGCTTGATCATGCCGAGCGCGCCGTTGTTGAAGACCACGGTCTTCACCGGCAGCCGGTGCTTGGCCACCGTGAGCAGTTCGCCGAGCAGCATGCCGAGCCCGCCGTCGCCCGCCATCGCGATCACCTGCCGCCCGGGGCAGGCGAGTTGGGCGCCGATCGCGTGCGGCAGGGCGTTGGCCATCGAGCCGTGCAGGAAGGAGCCGATCACCCGGCGGCGGCCGTTCGGCTGGAGGTAGCGGGCGGCCCAGACGTTGTTCATGCCGGTGTCCACGGTGAACACCGCGTCGTGGGCGGCCACGTCGTCGAGCACCGAGGCGACGTACTCGGGGTGGATCGGCAGGTGCGACTCGATGTCCCGGGTGTAGGCGCCGACGACGTCCTCCAGCGCCTTGCAGTGCTTGCGCAGCATCTCGTCCAGGAACGACCGGTCCGGCTTCGGCTCCAGCAGCGGCAGGACGGCCCGCAGGGTCGCGGCGACGTCCCCGTGGACGGCCAGCTCCAGGACCGTCCGGCGGCCCAGCCGGGTGGCGTCGTGGTCGACCTGGACGGTGCGGGCCTGCGGGAGGAACGAGTCGTACGGGAAGTCGGTGCCGAGCAGCACCACCAGGTCCGCGCCGTGCAGGGCCTCGTGGCAGGCGCCGTAACCGAGCAGGCCGCTCATCCCGACGTCGTACGGGTTGTCGTGCTGGATCCACTCCTTGCCGCGCAGCGAGTGGCCCACCGGCGCGTTCAGGGCCTGCGCCACGGCCAGCACCTCGGCGTGCGCGTCCCGGACGCCGGCGCCGCAGAACAGGGCCACCCGGCGGGCCGGGTTGAGCAGTTCGGCGAGCGCCCGCACCTGCGCCCAGGGCGGGGCGGCGACGGCCTGCTCGGTCAGGAAGTGGCCGCTGCCGGTCGGGCCGGCGGCGGGCAGCGCGGCGACGTCCCCGGGGAAGGCGAGGACGGAGACGCCGCGGGCGCCGAGCGCGTGCTGGATCGCGATCCGCAGCAGGCGGGGCAGCTGGGCGGGGGTCGAGAGCATCTCGCACCAGCTGCTGCAGTCGGTGAACACCCGCTCGGGGTGGGTCTCCTGGAAGAACCCGGTGCCGATCTGCCCGGACGGGATGTGGGAGGCCAGCGCGAGGACGGGCAGGCCGCTGCGCTGGGCGTCGTACAGGCCCTGCACGAGGTGGGTGTTGCCGGGGCCGCAGGAGCCGGCGCAGACCGCGAGCCGGCCGCTGAGCTCGGCCTCGGCGGCCGCGGCGAACGCACCGGCCTCCTCGTTGCGGACGTGCACCCAGCCGATGCCCTCCGCGCGGCGGATGGCGTCGACGACCGGGTTGAGGCTGTCGCCGACGACGCCGTAGACCCGCTCCACGCCGGCCTGCCGGAGCACCTCCACCATCTGTTCGGCCACGCTCGCCACGGGGTCTCCTCGATCGGCTGCCGGATGACGCGGGACACCTGCACCCTCCGGGGAGGGGGGTGCAGGTGCACGGCGGGGAGGCCGAACGGGTGAACGGGCGGCGGCCCGGAAGTCGGGCCGCCGCTACTCCGCCGCCAGGTGGTCGGGGTTCTGGCCGCCGACCTTGCCCGCCGCGAGACCGGCCTGGGGCTGGCGGCGGGCGGGTTCGCGGCCGGGGGGCTGGGCGCAGCGCTCCTGGGCGGGCGGGGCGGTGGTCGGGAGGGTGACCGGCTCCCCGGCCTTCAGCTGGACCGTCTCGCCGTCGTGCCGCAGGTGGATCACCTCGCCCCGGCGCAGCGTGTAGGTCGTCCCGTCGTGGGAGATCTCGACGCCGAGCAGCATGCCGCGGACCATCAGCGAGAAGCCGAGCTTGGTGAGCCCGGCGGGCAGCCGGGGCCGGAAGGAGAGCGTCTCGCCGTGGTCGCGCAGGCCGCCGAGGCCGGCCACGAGGGCGATGCAGGCCCCCGCGAGGGAGGCCATGTGGAGGCCGTCGCGGGTGTTGCCGCCGAGGTCGTGGAGGTCCATGAGGGCGGCTTCGGCGGTGTAGTCGTACGCGAGGTCGAGCTGGCCGACCTCGGCGGCGATGACCGCCTGGGTGCAGGCGGAGAGGGAGGAGTCGCGGACGGTGAGGCGCTCGTAGTAGGCGAAGTTGCGGGCCTTCTGCTCGTCGGTGAAGGCGTCGCCGCGGACCTGCATGGCGAGCACGAGGTCGGCCTGTTTGACGACCTGCTTCCGGTAGAGGTCGAAGTACGGGTAGTGCAGCAGCAGCGGGTACTTCTCGGGCGGGGTGCGCTCGAAGTCCCAGACCTGGTGGTGGGTGAAGCCGTCGGCCTGGGGGTGGACGCCGAGGCTCTCGTCGTAGGGGACGTACATCGCGGCGGCGGCGTCGCGCCAGGCGGCGGTCTCCTCGGTGTCGACGCCGAGGTCGGCGGCCTCGCGGGGGTGGCGGCCGGCGGCCTCGGCGGCGGCGCGCAGGTTCGTCTGCGCCATGAGGTTGGTGTAGACGTTGTTGTCGGCGACGGCGCTGTACTCGTCGGGGCCGGTGACGCCCTCGATGCGGAACTTGCCGGCGGCGTCGTGGTGGCCGAGCGAGCGCCACATCCGGGCGGTCTCGACGAGGAGTGCGAGCCCGTACTCGCGCTCGAACTCGACGTCGGCGGTGGCCCGGACGTAGCGGGCGACGGCGGCGGCGATGTCGGCGCCGATGTGGAAGGCGGCGGTGCCGGCCGGCCAGTAGCCGGAGCACTCCTCGCCGCGGATCGTCCGCCAGGGGAACACCGCTCCGGCCAGGCCGAGTTGGGCCGCTCGCTCGCGGGCGAGCGGGAGGGTGGTGTGCCGCCAGCGCAGGGCCTGGTTGACGGCGGCGGGCAGGCAGTAGGTGAGGACCGGCAGGACGAAGGTCTCGGTGTCCCAGAAGCTGTGGCCGTCGTAGCCGGGGCCGGTCAGGCCCTTGGCGGGGATGGCGCGCTCCTCGCTGCGGGCGCCGGCCTGGAGGACGTGGAAGACGGCGAACCGGACGGCCTGCTGGAGTTCGACGTCGCCCTCGATCTCGATGTCGCTGGTCTTCCAGAACTCCCGCAGGTAGTCGGCCTGTTCGGCGACGAGGCCGTCCCAGCCGGTGTACCGGGCGGCGGTCAGCGCGGCCTCGACCTGGTCGCGGACGGCGGGCAGCGAGCGGGTCGCGGACCAGCCGTAGGACATGAACTTGACCAGCCGCAGGCGCTGTCCGGGGGCGAGGACGGTGGTGACGCTGATCCGGCACTGGTCGGCGCCGGCCTCGGCCACGGTGTCGAGCCGCTCCGGGCCCTCGATGACGTGGTCCATGCCGGCCGCGACCCGGATGCCGCTGTAGCGGGTGCGGTGCACCAGGACGGCCTTCGTCCCGTCGGCGTGGTGGGCCTCGGGCTGGAGGGGCGCCTCCAGGACGGCGGCGGCGCGCGGGTCGCCCTCGGGGCCGCCGGGGAGCTGCTCGTTGGCGACGAGCTCGGACTGGAGCACGATCCGCACCGGGCCGTCGACCGCCTCGACGGAGTACTCGACGGCGGCGATGGCCCGCTGGGTGAGCGAGACGAGCCTGGTCGAGCGGACCCGGATCGTGCGGCCGGCCGGGGAGGTCCACTCGGCCTCCCGGTGCAGCAGGCCGTCGCGGAAGTCCAGCCAGCGCCGGTGGCCGAGGAGTTCGCCGTAGCGCAGGTCGAAGGGCTCGTCGTCGACGAGCAGCCGGATGATCTTGCCGTTGGTCACGTTGATGACGCTCTGGCTGGACTCCGGGTAGCCGTAGCCGCCCTCGCCGTAGGGCAGCGGGCGGAGTTCGAAGACGCCGTTGAGGTAGGTGCCGGGCAGGCCGTGCGGCTCGCCCTCGTCGAGGTTGGCGCGCAGGCCGATGTGGCCGTTGGAGAGCGCGAACACGGACTCGGCACGGGCCAGCGCGGCCGGGTCGAGGCCGTGTTCGGAAACCTGCCACGGGTCGACGACGAAGGTGTCGGACGCGGTCATGCCTGCTCCCCCAGCAGTTCGGAGAGGTCGTCGACGACCACGGTGGCGCCGTCCCGGCGCAGTTCGGCGGCCTGGCCGGTGCGGTTGACGCCGACCACCGCGCCGAAGCCGCCGGCCCGGCCGGAGGCGACGCCGGCGAGGGCGTCCTCGAAGACGGCGGCGTGCGCGGGTTCGACGCCGAGGACCTTGGCCGCGTGCAGGTAGGTGTCGGGGGCCGGCTTTCCGGGCAGGCCCTCGCGCTTGGCGACGATCCCGTCCACGACCACGTCGAACAGGTCCTCGATGCCCGCGGCCCGGAGCACGTCGCGGCAGTTCGCGCTGGAGGAGACCACGGCGCTGGGCAGCCCGAGCGCGCGCAGCCGTCGCACGTAGGCCACCGAGCCGTCGTACGGCTGGACGCCCTGCTCGCGGATCATGCGCAGGACGGTGTCGTTCTTGGCGAGGCTGATCCCGTGCACGGTGGGGGCGTTCGGCGGGTCGTCGTCGGTGCCCTCGGGCAGGTCGAAGCCCCGGCTCCGCAGGAAGGCGCGGGTGCCGTCGAGGCGCGGGCGGCCGTCGACGTAGGTGTCGTAGTCGGTGACGGCGTCGAAGGGGACGAACTGCCCGCCGGTGCGGGCTGCTTCGGCGCGCAGGAAGGTGTCGAAGGTGTCCTTCCAGGCCGCGGCGTGCACCACGGCGGTCTGGGTGAGCACCCCGTCGAGGTCGAAGAGGAAGGCGCGGATGTCGTCCGGTAGGCCCAGCATGGGTGCAGTCTTACCCGGGATGGCCCGTGATGCCGGGGAAGCCGCCGATTTCCCGGCGGCGCGTCGCGGGACGGGTGGCGGCATCGGGGGCCTCCCGTGGGCTCGGGGGGCGGGGCGGGGGCGGGTTCGGGGTACAGGACAACGATCGGCCCGCGGCGGCGATCCCGCCACCGGGCGGGGGCTCAGGCGGGGCTCGGTGGGCTCAGGCGGGGCTCGGTGGGCTCGGGCGGGGCTCAGGCGGGGTCGTGGCGCCGGGCGGTGACGAAGTAGGGCTGGACCTTGCCGCTCTGCGCGTAGTCCTTGAGCCGGACGACCAGTTCCGCCCAGGTGCCGGCCACCATCGGGACGCCGTCCTCGCTGCCGGGCTGCCAGCCGCCGTGGCGGAACAGCAGCCGGGTGCGGTCGGGGGCGTCGGGCTGTTCGGCGAGGTCCCAGGTGATCCAGGTGCCGGCCCAGTGCGGCGGGAAGGCGCCGGTGTTCGCCCACACGACGCGGTCGAGGTCGGCGCGCTCGCGGCGCAGCCGGAAGGGCTCGGGGACGTCGGGGAAGTCGAAGAGCAGGATGTCGTCGTCGCGGTCGACGGCGGTGGTCCACCAGCTGGTGAGGCCGTCGTGGGTGTTGAGGGCGGCGAGGACGACGTCCCGGGGGGCGGCGATGTCGATCTGCAGGGCGATCTCGGGCATGGGATCCGCCTTTCGTGGCCCGCGGTCCCCCTCAGCCACCATGGCACGACCCCGGGACGGACGCGCCCCGGGGTCGTACGGGTGGTGCGGTGTACGGGTGCGGTCAGCCGCCGCTGCCGTAGGTGGTGTTCGCGCAGATGTCGTCGTCCGCGGAGCGGGCGTCGTTGGTGACGGTGGTGGGCAGCGGGGCCGGGGTGCCCGGGGTGCCGGCCGCGGGCGTGCCGCCGGGGGCGGCGGCGCCGTTGGCGGCGGCGAAGTCCTGGCCGACGATCACCGAGATGCCCCGCGAGCTGCTGGGCTCCAGGCTGGCGCCGGGGAACAGCGCGGCGACCTTCTCGGCGTTCGCCTTCTGGCTGGCGCTGTACTCGATCGTGGTGGTCTTGTACTTCGTGCTGGCCGCCTGGCCCGCCGTGGTGGCGGAGAACTTGGCGGCCTTGAGCTGCTCGGTCGCCTTGCCGGCCAGGCCGTTGGCGATCGTGCCGTTGTAGACGGCCACCTTCACGGACTCGTTGGAGGCGTCGCCGGCCGGGGCGGTCGAGGTCGGTGCGGCGGGCTGCGGCGAGCTCGGGGCGGCGGGGGCGCCGTCCTGCTGGCCGGTGGCGTTCTGGCCGTCGATGGTGTGGTCGGCCTTGAGGGTGTCCCAGAGCTTCTGGACGTCCGGCTGGACCAGGTCGATGTTGGCGTCCTGGGTGCGGTAGCGCCAGGGGGCCGTCACGAACTTGAGGTTGTGCATGTCGATGTTCTTCAGCGACAGGCCGAAGGACAGCAGCTTGTCGGCGGAGCTCAGCCCGGGGTCGACGGTCAGCGACTTGGTGGCGGCGTCGGCCAGCGGCAGCAGGTTGGTGGGGCTCAGCCCCTCCGACTTGATCTTGTTGGCGAGCGAGCTCATGAAGGCCTGCTGGCGCTTCATCCGGCCGATGTCGGAGCCGTCGCCGATGCCGTGCCGCAGCCGGACGTAGTCGAGCGCCTTCTGCCCGTCGACGGTCTGCTTGCCCTGCGGGAGGACGAGCTCGCCCTTCTTGTGCAGGTTGGGGTTGATGTCGCCCTCGTAGATGGCCTTGGGCAGGCACACGTCGACGCCGCCGACGGCCTTGGTCATCGAGGAGAAGCCGTTGAAGTCGACGACCATGGTGTGGTCGACCCGGATGCCGGTGAGCTTCTCGATCGTGTTCTGGGTGCAGGCGGGGTTGCCGGCGTCGCTGCCGCCGACCGAGAACGCCGCGTTGAACAGGTCGTTCCCGGCCTTGGTCCACTTGCCGTTGGGCAGCTTGCAGGACGGGATCTGGACGATCGCGTTGCGCGGGATCGAGATGCCGACGGCGTGCTTGTGGTCGGCATAGACGTGCAGCAGGATCGTCGTGTCCGAGCGGGCGCCGCCGTCCTCGCCGCCGCCGAGGTCGGAGTTGGAGCCGCCGCGGCTGTCGGAGCCGATGAGCAGCACGTTGACCGGCTTGTTGCCGTCCGCGTCGGCCTGGGCCTCCGGCGGGCGGTCGGTGGCTATCGCGTCCGCGTCGAAGGACTTGATGTTGGCGTTCAGCTTGAAGTAGATCGCGCCGCCGGTGCCGGCGAGCAGCACCAGGACGCCCGCCGCCGACCAGGCGACGATCTTCTTCACGTTCTTCTTCGGCTTCCGGCTGTTGCGGGCCGCCGCGCGGCCGCCGCCGCCCGCGGACGGGGCGCCCTTGCCACCCTTGCCCTGTGCGGCCCGGCGGGCCTCGGCCCGTCCGCCGGCGCGCGGCTGCGGGACGGCGCTGTCGCCGTCCGTGGTGGCCGCGTCGGGCGCGTCCTCGCCACGAGCCGGGCTCTCGCCCCGTTTGCCTGCCATCCGCGTACCTTTCACCGCCGGAAGCGCTGCCCGTGATGATCGGGCACACCGTACTCTGGGAGACGGTCGGGACCGCACCCGGGTTGCACAATACGAAGGCCATATAAGAACTACGGCCATCACCGGAGAATACAAGCCGGTCGATCGCGCACCGTGTGACCAAGGTCTCCGGGACAGGCGGCGCAGCGCGGGCGGGAGCCCGGCCCGCCGTGCGCGAACCGGGATCCCGGGAGGTGGGGCGGTGTCTCAGCTCTCGATCACGCGGCGGAACAGCACGGTGTCGAAGACGTCCTCCATGCGCACCGCGCGGCCCCCGCGCAGGGTCCAGGAGTGGATGAACGGCAACGTCACGGTCGTGCCGCGCTTCGACGTGACCTCGCGCACACCGAAGACCACGACGCGGTCCCCGGCGGCCACGAACTCCTGTGGTCGCAGGCGCATTCCGCCGAGCACGGAGGGCACCTTCGCGAGGAACTCGCGCACGCCCGCGTGGCCGTGCTTGGTGCCGCCGAGGCCGTACTCGGCCATGCCGTCGGGGTGCACCCACTCGACGCGCGGGTCGAGGGTGTCCAGCAGCGCGGCGACGTCGCGGTCGTGGAAGGCCCGGTAGGCGCGCTCGATCAGGGCGCGGCTGCCGGTGGCGGCGGCATCGGCGGTGAGAGCGATGCCGGTGAGAGCGATGCCGGTCGGAACGGTGTCGGTGAGAACGGTGTCGGTCATGTCGGTCAGCGTCCCTTCGTCATGCTCTCGCCGCCCACGCGGCGGCCGTCCAGGTACTGCGGGTACATCACGCGCAGGGTGCGTTCGATGCCGTCGCGCCAGTCGACGGTGCACGGGCCGGTCAGCTTCCGGCGCAGCGTGGGATCGAACCGGTACGTCTCGCGGGTCACCTCGCTCGGGACGAGGTCCGCCGTCACACCGGTGAGCCGCTCGATGTGGCGGATGCAGTCGGTGACGCCGACGGACTGGTCGCCGCCCCAGTTGACGACGGTGGCCGGGGTGGCGGCGGCCGCCCAGAGGCGGGGCACCTGCGCCACCAGGTCGTCGGTGTGCAGGAGGGAGCACCAGTTCTGGCCCTCCAGCGGCACCTGGATCGGCTGTCCGGCCAGCATCGCCTTGAAGTACAGCATCGGCACGCCGCCGTAACTGCCGGGCCCGTAGGCGATGTTGAGCCGGGCGATGGTGGTGGGCAGGTCGAGCACCCGGGCGAAGGCGCGCACCGCGCCCTCGGTGGCGAGCTTGCCCATCGGGTAGGCGGGCAGCCAGTCGGCGGAGCCGTCCACCGGGTCGTCCTCGGTGTAGGCGTGGTCGAGGGTCCGGCGCTTGTAGAGCGCGCCGGTGGAGACGAACAGGAACGCCTCGGCGGTGCGGCAGTGCTCCATCAGGCGGCCGGTGGCGACGGCGTTGATCTCGGCGGTGGCGTTGAAGTCGCCGTCCTCGCCGCGGTGGACGGCGGAGTGCAGGACGTGGGTGAAGTCCCGCGGCAGTCCGGCGAGCGCCCGCTCGGAGCCGTCGGCCATGTCCCAGTGCCGGGTGCGGATGCCCCGGTCGGCCAGTGCCCGTTCGACGCCCGGTGTGCCGAACCGGCCGATGCACCAGACCTCGGCGTGTTCGGCGAGCGCCTCGGCGACCGGCCGGGCGACCTGCCCGGTGCCGCCGGTGATCAGGATCTTCTTCCCCCGCATGGTGCTGCTGTGCTCCTTCGTCATCGGTGCGCGGCCCGCCGGCGGGCCAGTTCGTCGGCCCCGGCGAGCGCGCGGTCCAGTTCGCGACGCAGGACCGCCTGGAAGGCGGCCACGTGGCGCGGGCCCATCAGGGTGTAGTGCTCGCCCGGCACCTCCACGTACCGGTTCTCCTCGCGGGCGTGCTCGTCCCAGCGGCGCAGCTCGTTGTCGAGCCACTCCTGGCGGGTGCCGCGCAGCGGGAGCGCGTGGAACACCGTCATCGAGCGGACGGCGCCGCTCGGCCGGTACTCCCGGCCCAGGCCGGTGAGGGTGTCGGCGATCTCCGCCCAGGCCGCGAACCGGTCGGCGTCCAGGTCGAGTTCGGCCAGCCGGTGCGGCGGGGCGAGGGCGACCAGCCGGGCGGCCTGCTCCTCGCGCGGCAGGTGCCGCAGCGCGTCGGGGAGGTCGACGGACTGCTTCTTGTCGATCAGTTCCAGGAAGAGCGCCAGGTGGGCGGCCGTCTCGGCGTACCCCAGCTCCTCCATGCGGTACTTGATGTGCGGAGGCAGGTTGAAGCTGCCGACGAAGTCGACCCGCTCGCCCCGCGCCTCCAGGACCTTGGCGATCTCGAAGGCGACGGCGGCGCCGTAGGAGTACCCGGCCACCGCGTACGGGCCCTCGGGCTGCTCGGCGCGGATCGCGTCCACGTAGGCGTCGACCATCTCCTCGAAGGAGACGAAGGGCTTCTCGCCGTCGTTGAAGCCGCGGGCGCGCAGCGCGTGGAACGGACGGTCGCCGACGAAGTACCGGGCGAGGTTGACGAAGACCAGCACCTCGCCGACGCCGGGGTGGACGCAGAACAGCGGGGTCTTGTCGCCGCCGGTCTGCATCGGCACCAGCGGGTCGTACGGCCGGGCGGTGCCCGGGGCGGCGGCGGGCTCGGCGAGGCGGGCGGCCAGGGCGCGGACGGTCGGCGCGGTGAGCACCGTGATGACCTCCAGGCCGGTGACGCCGAGCCGCTCGGCCACCCTGGCGCGCAGCCGCAGGATGTCGAGCGAGGTGCCGCCGAGGTCGAAGAAGCCCGCGGTGGCGCTGATCGCGGCCGGGTCGCAGTCGAACAGCTCGGCGTAGATCGCGGCGAGGGCGAGCTCGACCGGGCCCTCGGGCGCGGTGTACCCGCCGAGCATGCGCGTCGTCAGGTCAAAGACGGCGGACTGCTGCCCGGCGTACGCCCCCTCCTCCAGGCGGCGGCGCATCAGGGCGCGCTGGATCTTGCCGAGGCTGGTCTTGGGGAACGCCTCGGCGGGCAGGGGCAGGACCAGGGCCGGCCGGAAGCCCCAGTGCGTGACGACGGTCGCGCGGACGGCGGTGAGCACCCGGTGCAGGGCGGTCTCGTCGCCCTCCGGCAGGTCGGGGTGGAAGGCGATCACCAGCTGCTCGGTGTCGCTGCCCGCCGGGCGGGTCGGGAAGGCGGCGACGTAGGAGCGGGCGACGCCGTCGAGCTGTTCGAGGGCGGCCTCGACGTCGTGGCTGAAGTACGTGACGCCGTTGACGATGACGCTGTCCTTGCTGCGTCCGACGAGGGTGAGCCGGCCGCCGTCGATCCGGCCGAGGTCGCCGCTGCGGAACCAGCCGTCGGCGGTGAAGGCCCCGGCGGTGGCCGCCGGGTCGCGGAAGTAGCCGCCGGTGATCATCGGGCCGGTCAGCTGGAGCTCGCCGACCGCGCCCTCGGGCAGCGGGCGGTCGTCCGGGCCGGCGATGCGGACGGACAGGCCGGGGACGGGGGTGCCCAGGTTGGCGAACTCGGCGCCGCGGTCGGTGGCCGGGAAGCCGTGGCGGGAGTAGACGCTGCCGGCACAGGTCTCGGTCATGCCGAAGGCGGGCCACAGGGCGTCCCCGGCCAGGCCGTACGGCGCGAGCCTCTCCAGAAACGTTTCTCCGGTGCTGACCAGGACGGCCTCGCCGCCGCTGATGATCTGCCGGACCCGGCTCAGGTCGAGCCGCTCGTCCCCGGCGTCCAGCCGGTCGGCGGCGGCGGAGACCAGGCCGAGGAGGAAGTTCGGCGCGAAGGTCATCGTCACGCCGTGCCGGGACAGCAGCCGCGGGAACTCCAGCGGGTCGGCGAGCACCGCGGCGGGGGCGACGTGTAGCTGGCGGGCGCCGACGGACAGCGGCAGCAGGTGGCACTCCAGCAGCGCGGCGACGTGGTCGAAGGAGACCCAGTTCAGCGTGACGTCGGCGGCGTCCAGCCGGTGCGCGGCGTTCTTGGCCGCCATCGAGGCCAGCAGGTTGGCGTGGCTGAGCATGACGGCCTTGGAGTTGCTGGTGGACCCGGAGGTCAGCATCAGCACGGCGGTGTCCCCGGGGGCGGCGCGGTGCAGCTCCGCGGCGGGCTCGCCGGACAGCTCCTCCAGGACGGCGAGCGGGCGGTCCCGGTCGGGCGGGAGAGCGGCGGCCAGGCCGGCGGTGGTGACCGTCAGCGGACCGTCCAGCAGGGCGTCGACGTGGCCGAGCCGGGCGGCCCACCGCTCCGGGTCGGCGGCGGCCGGCGCGGCCAGCGGGCACGGGACGAAGCCGCCGAGCACGGCGCCCCAGAACGCGGGCAGGAAGTCCTCGGCGCGCTCCAGGATCAGCACCACCCGGTCGCCGGGGCGCAGGCCGCGGGCCCGCAGGCCGGTCAGGACGCGCCGGGCGGCGTCGAGCAGGGCCGGGTAGGTCTGATCGGTCGGACCGGCGTCGGCGTCGGCGGCGCCGGGGCCGTGGCCGAGGCCCGTCGCCGGATGCCGCTCGGCGACGTCCAGCAGCAGGTCGGTGAGGTTGGTGGGACGTGTCACGGGCCGTCTGTCTCCTGGCTTCGGGGCGCGCCGGGGCAGCCCGCCTGGCACGCCGAACAGGGGTGAGGACCACAGGGGTGCGGATGTCCGCAGCGTGGCGCGACCGGACGGTTCAGCGCGGGGACGCCGGCGACGGCACCGCCCGCCACCGCGCCGTCGCGCCGGTGGCCGGCCGGGCCGGCAAAGTTATGGGCCGAAAAGTCCCCGTCTGACGTATGGTCACGCCGCTTACCGTAAGGTCGGACCAGTCCAGGCCGGCCGGGCGAGTTCAGGGTTGGCCGGAAGGGGACAGGGCCGCGACCGGCGGTGAGGGGCGGGCTACTTCTCGTGAGGAAAACGGAATGCCGATCGCTCCTTTCCGGTGCCCGAGTGCAGGTTGATGCCAGGGCGGCTGGAGATTCGCCAGGTCGGTGGTGGGAAAATCCCGGCCTGATATATGCCCGTCGCGATGCCGTTCGCGATGCCGTTCGCGATGCCGTTCGCGATGCCGTTCGCGATGCCGTTCGCGATGTCCTTCGCGCCCACCCCGCGACGCACCCGCCGAGTGCGGGCTCAAAGGCCCTTGACCTGCGGTTTTGAGCAAAGGTTGACTGGCTTCGAACAGCCGAACTACTGTCAGTCGCAGGTGGTCTGATCAGGTGTCATCTGACATGTTCTTGATTAAACAGTTGAACGTCGAATGAACGGAAAGACCACCACCGTAAGGGGGGACGCAAGTGACCAGTGCAGCCGGTTCGCCGAACGGCCCTGGCCAGGAGGAATCGACGCCGGGCGATCACGCCGCGCACGTCGAAAAGACCCTGCTCCAGGCACGGGCACTGATCGAATCCACTGTCTCGCTCTACCGGCAGCGCCCCGACCAGGGCCCCCCCGCCCCGCACACCGACGTCACCGCCCTAGGCGAGGCCGTCGAACAGCTCGTGCACGGCGCCCGGCACTCGGTCTGCGTCGCCGTCACCGGCACCGGGCCCTTCGAGCAGATCGCCCGCGACGCCCTGACCACCATGCGCCCCGGCACCGTCGTCCGGGTCCTCTGCGCCCCCGGTGTCGCCGACTGCGCCCTGGCCAAGCTCGCCCACGCGCCCGGCGCCCGCTTCGAGATCCGCGTCTCCGAGGCCGACCTGCGCGACATCGTCATCTCCGACGGCGCCGCCGCCCTCGTCCGCGCCTCCGCCGGCAACGCCAAGGGCCAGGCCACGCTGGTCAACGACCGGGCCGCGGTCCGCGCCCTGGAGCTGCTCTTCGCCGGCGCCTGGTCGCTCGGCCGCAAGCTCGACGACCACCTCGCGCTCAGCCCCCGCCTGCTCGGCGACCTCACCCGCAGCATCCTGGAGCGGCTGCGCAGCGGCTACACCGACGAGGCGGCCGCCCGCGACCTCAGCATGTCCCTGCGCACCTACCGGCGCCACGTCGCCGAGATCATGCGCGAACTCGGTGCCAGCTCCCGCTTCCAGGCCGGCGTGCGCGCGGTCGAGCTGGGCCTGCTCCACGAGTGACAGCCTGTCTTCGGCGCCCCTGCGGGCCCTGCGGGACAGGGCCGGGCGCCGTCCCCGAGCACACGGGGAGGACCGCGGCCCACCAGCCGCGGCGCAGTGAGTAACACCAACGGGGAAACTGGTGAGTACGACGTGCCCATCGAGGCAGAGGACGAACTGGAAAGAGCACTCCTGGAAGTGCGGTCGCTGATCGAGTCGACGGTGGCCATCCACCGCGACCGCAGCCACCGGGCCCAGCAGATCGCCACGGTGGAGGGCGGCTACCGGGCGGTGCTCGACACCGCCGCCGCCCTCATCCGCAGCGCCGTGCGCAGCATCGACATCGTGCACGCGCGGATGCCCGGCGCCGAGGAACAGGAGCCCGGGCTCAGCGAGTTCGCCGAGCGAAGACTGATCTACGGCGCCGCCGAGACCATCTCCGTGCGGCTGCTGACGAACCCTTCGATGATCGACGAGGACTTCGTCCGCGAGCAGCTCGCCAAGGAGCGGCCGGTGGCGATCCGGGTGGCCCGGGTGCCCCCGCTCCAGGCGCTGCTGGTGGACGGCACGACCGCGCTGGTCGTCGCCGAGTCGGCCACCGGCGTCCGGGCCTCCGTCATCCGCGAGCCCAAGGTGGTCTTCACGCTGGGCTCGCTGTACGAGAGCGTGTGGCGCAACGCCGTCCCGGCCGGCGAGCGGATCGTCTTCGGCGACCGGGACCGGGCCGCGCTCGCCCAGCAGATCCTCGGCGCGCTGCGGGCCGGCGTCACCGACGAGGTCGCCGCCCGCGAACTCACCGTCTCGGTGCGCACCTACCGCCGGCACGTCGCCGAGATCATGGCGATGCTCGGCGCGCAGTCCCGCTTCCAGGCCGGCGTGCGCGCCGCCGAACTCGGCCTGCTGCGGCCCGCCCGGCCGGGGCCCGGCGGCGGCCCGGGCGGCGGCCCGGGCGCCTGAGGCCGCAACGTTCCACCGGGTGCCGGGCGAGTGGCAGCTTCCTGAAGGGTCTGTTGCCGCTCCCCCGGCGCCCTCGGTTGTATGGGCCGCGGAAAGGGGGCCGGGTGCCGCACGCACCCGGAAATCCCCTTCCCGATGGCCTGCCGTACTCCCCCGAAACTGCCGGCCGTCGGCACGGGGACCCGCCCTCCGGAAAACCTCCGGCGGCGGGCCCCCGTACCCACCGGTGAATTCGGCGCGGAAGGCGGGTCAATGGACCAGAACCCGATCGGTCTGGTGTTCCCCGGCCAGGGGACGCAGAAAGCGGGAATGGGCGAGCCCTGGCGGGAAACCCCGTCCTGGGAAATCGTCACGGCAATCTCCGGGGTCACCGGGGAGGATCTCGCGGAACTGCTCCTGGACACTCCGGACGAACACCTGCGGCGCACCGACCTGGCGCAGCTCACCGTGTTCACGGTGGCCATGGTCGCGTACGCCGAGGCGGTGCGCCGCGGCGCGCTCGACGGGCCGGTGGCCGCCGTGGCCGGCCACAGCCTGGGCGAGTACGCCGCGCTCACCGCCGCCGGGGCGCTCACCCTGCCCGACGCCGCCGCGCTGGTGGCGGCCCGCGGCCGGGCCATGCGGGACGCCGCCGACGAGCGCCCCGGCACCATGGGCGTCCTGGTCGCCGCCCCGCTGGAGCAGGTCGCCGAACTCACCGACCGGATCCGGGCGCGGGGCGCCGAGGTGTGGGTCGCCAACGTCAACGCGCCCGGCCAGACCGTGGTCTCCGGCTCCGCCGAGGGCATCGAGCTGATCGGCGCCGAGGCGCCCTCGATCGGCGCCAAGATGATCCGGCTGTCCGTCGGCGGCGCCTTCCACAGCCCGTACATGGCGCCCGCCGCCGAACGGCTGCGGACCGCACTGAAGAACACCGCCTTCGCCCCGGCCCACCTGCCGGTCGTCGCCAACGCGGACGCCCGCGCGTACGCCGGCGAGTGCGACTGGCCCGCCCTGGCCACCCGCCAGCTCACCTCGCCGGTGCTCTGGGAGCCCTCCGTGCGCACCCTCACCGGCGAGCTCGGCTGCCGCCGGCTGGTCGAGATCGGCCCCGGCAAGACCCTGGCCGGCCTGATCCGCCGGATCGCGCCGGAGACCGGGGTGGTGTCGCTGAACAGCCCGGCCGCGCTGGGCTGACCGGGGCCGGGACGGGGTCCGAGGACCGGCCCCAGCACCGAACCGGACAAGGAGAACCACCCCGATGACACAGGCCACCGAGAGCATCTGGCTGCGCCGGTACCCCACCGCGGCACCCCCGCGGCTGCGGCTGCTCTGCCTGCCGCACGCCGGCGGCTCGGCCGGCTTCTTCCACGGCTGGGGGCGCGCCTTCGGCGAGGACGTCGAAGTCCTCGCCGTGCGCTACCCCGGCCGCCAGGAGCGGATCGCCGAGGACCCGTGGACCCGCCTGGAGGACCTCGCCGACGCGATCACCGCCGAACTCACCCCCTGCCTCGACACCCCGCTCGCCCTGTTCGGCCACAGCATGGGCGCCACCGTCGGCTACGAGATCGCGCTGCGCCTCGCGCAGCGGCACGGCATCGCCCCGGCGCTGCTGGCCGTCTCCTGCCGCAAGGCCCCGCACCTGCTGACGCCGCGCACCGCCGCCTTCGGCAGCGACGACGAACTGCTCGCCGAGGTCGGCCGGATGGGCGGCACGGACGCCGCGCTGCTGGCCGACGAGGACCTGCGCGAGCTCGTCCTGCCCGCCATCCGCGCCGACTTCCGGGCCGTCGCCGGGTACGCGCCGCGGCCCGGCGTGCCGCTGCCCTGCCCGGTGGCCGGCTACGTCGGCGACGGCGACCCCGACGTCGCCCCCGACGAGGTCGCGGCCTGGGCCGGGATCGCCCCGGCCGGCTTCGACCTGACCGTCCTGCCGGGCGGCCACTTCTACCTGGTCGAGCAGCGCGAGGCGCTCGTCGCGGACCTCCGCGCACGGCTTTCCGCGACCGCCCGCCGCTGAATTCCCGGACGCCGGTGGCAGGTTGTTGCAGCCGCCGTTGTGGGCCCGGAAACCGGGCTCGCAGAATTCCATCCGCACGGTTATTCGATCCGGCGCGGCACCCCGCGCCGCATCCCGCACCACATCCGGCAATGCATTCCGCGCGGCCCGGGAACCGGGCCGGACAAAGGAGAAGACCATGACCACCGCCACCCGCGACGAGCGCCTCGAAACCATCAAGGAAATCGTCTGCGACATTCTGGAGATCGAGGAGGACGAGGTCACCGAGACCAGCCTCTTCAAGGAGGACCACGACGCCGACTCGCTCCGCGCGATCGAGATCCTCGCCGCCCTGGAGAAGGAGTTCGGCGTCGTGATCAATCAGAGCGAGCTGCCCCGCATGGTCAACCTCACGGGCGTCTACGAGGTCGTCTCGGAGCCGGCCGGCTGGTAGTCCCGACAACGCTGCGACGGATGGGGAGGGTCGCCATGACGGCGGCAGGAAACGGCACCGGGCACACCGGGCCGCAGCGGCACCGGGTGGTGCTCACCGGGCTCGGGGTGGTGTCCAGCATCGGCCTCGGCGTCCGGGAGTTCCTCACGGGGCTCCGCGAGGGCCGCAGCGGGGCCCGGCCCATCTCGGTGTTCGACACCGAGGGCTTCGCCCACGCCAACGGGTGCGAGATCACCGACTTCGACCCGCGGGACTGGATCCGCACGCTGGACGTCGAACAGCTCGGCCGGGCCGCGCAGTTCTCGACCGCGGCGGCCCGGATGGCCCTGGAGGACTCCGGCCTCGACCTGGCACTGCTGCGCGGCCGGCGCGGACTGATCTCCATCGGCACCACCGACGGCGAGAGCTACGACCTCGACCAGCTGGTCGAGCGCGAACTCGCCGACGGCACCGGCACCTTCGACCCGACGGCCGCCCGGCGAGTGCCGGCCGGGCGGCTGTCGGCGGCCATCGCCCAGGAACTGGGCCTGACCGACGTCGAGGCGCTGACCATTCCGACCGCGTGCTCCGCGGGCAACTACGCCATCGGCTACGGCTTCGACGCCGTCAGCTCCGGCGAGGCGGAGTTCGCCTTCTGCGGCGGCGCGGACGCGATGTGCCGCAAGACCTTCACCGGCTTCTACCGGCTCGGCACCATCGCCCCCGACCGCTGCCAGCCCTTCGACGTCGACCGCAAGGGCATCCTCACCGGCGAGGGCGCCGGAGTGCTCGTCCTGGAACGGCTGGACTCGGCACTGGAGCGCGGCGCCACCATCTACGCCGAGGTGCTCGGCTACGGGCTGAACTGCGACGCCCACCACCAGGTGGCCCCGGACCGGGACAGCGTCGCCGAGCTGATGCGGCTCGCCCTGGACAACGCCGGCGTCAAGCCGCAGGAGGTGGACCTCATCTCCGCGCACGGCACCGGCACCAAGGCCAACGACATCACCGAGGCCGGCGCCATCCGGCAGGTGTTCGGCGACACCCCGCCGCGCACCGTCTCGATGAAGTCGATGCTCGGCCACAGCATGGGCGCCGCCAGCGCGCTCGGCGCGATCGGCTGCGCGCTCGCGATCCGCAACCGGTTCATCCCGCCCACCATCAACCACGTCACCACCGACCCCGACTGCGACGTCGACTGCGTGCCCAACCAGGCGGTCGAGGCCGACCTGCGGATCGTCCAGAACAACGGTCTCGCGTTCGGGGGCAACAACGCGGCGGTCCTGCTCGGGCGGTACGACGCGACCAAGGAGGCGTCATGACGATCCGCCCCATCATCGGGATGGGCGCGGTCGCCGCCACCGGCACCGGTGTCGGCGAGCTCTTCGAGAACCTGTGCGCGGGCGTCTCCGGCCGCGCCGAACTGCGCGGCTTCGACCGCACCAGGTTCCGCGCCCAGCACGCGTACGAGGTCGACGACCGCCCCGCCCCGGGCGAGGACGTCCCGGGCCGGGCCGGCCGGCTGCTGCACGAGGCGATCGCCCAGGCCGCCGCCGACGCGGGCCTCGGCGAGGACCTGGCCGGCATCCCGATCCTGGTCGGCACCGGCCTGCGCGAACTGCGCTCGCTGGAGCTGTGGTGGGCCGACGGCTCGCCGTTCGCCGACTCCGGGCTGCACTTCGGCACCGGCCTGAAGGAACGCTTCAACGCCGACGTCACCCACACCTTCTCCAACGCCTGCTCGGCCTCGCTGTACGCGCTCGCGCTGGCCGGCGACCTGCTCGACCAGGAGGGCCCGGACGCGCCCGACACCGTCATCGTGGCGGGGGTCGACGTCCTCACCGAGTCCATGTACGGCCTGCTGGAGCGCGTCCACGCGACACCCCCGGACCGGGTGCGGCCCTTCGACCGCAACCGCACCGGCGTGCTGATGGGCGACGGCGCCGCCGCGATCGTGCTGCGCCGCACCGAGGAGGGAGCCCCGCAGGTGCACGCCCGGCTGCGCGGCGTGGCCGTCAACTGCGACGCCTTCCACGTCACCGCGCCCTCCCCGGAGGGCATCGCCGAGGCCATGCACGCCGCCCACCGGCTGGCCGGCGTCAAGCCCGCCGACCTCGACCTGGTGATGGTGCACGGCACCGGCACCCTGCTCAACGACGAGGCCGAGGCCACCGCCCTGGCCGCCGTGCTCGGCGACGACGCCTCCGGCCCGCTGATGACCGCGGTGAAGTCGATGACCGGCCACACCTCGGGCGCCTCCGGCCTGATCAACCTGATCGTCGGCGTCCGGGCCCTGAACGAGGGCCGGGTGCCGCCGACCGTCGGCCTGGAGGACCCGGTGGACGAGGCCGCGAAGTTCAGCTTCGTCACCGGCGAGGCCGCCACCGACCGGACGCTGCGGCTCGCGCAGCTGAACGCCTTCGGCTTCGGCGGCATCAACGCCGTGGCCATCGTGGAGGGGACCCAATGAGCGAACGACGTGAGCTCATCATCAAGAGGTGCGCATGGGTGAATGCCCCTGCCGAGCGAAGCGAGGCGGGCGCATGAACGTAGTGGTCACCGGCGCCGCCGTCCTGCTGCCCGGCACCGAGACGGTCCGCGCCCTCGCCGACGGGCCCGCCCCCGGCGGGGCCCCGGTGGAGCCGGCCGCGCACGTCGGCAAGAAGGGCCTGCGCTACAAGGACCGGGCCACCCAGCTCGGTTACGCGCTCACCGCCGCCGCGCTGCGCGACGCCGGACTGCTCGGCGCGGACGAGAAGGCGGGCATCACCGTGCCGGCCGCCAGCGTCGGCGTGGTCGCCAGCTCCAACTTCGGCAACCTGGACACCGTCACCCGCGCCCTGGACACCCTGCGCGAGGGCACCGTCACGGCCACCTCGCCGATGGACCTGCCGAACGCCTCCAGCAACGTCATCGCCTCCTCGGCGGCGATCCGCTACGGGCTGCGCGGCCCCAACCTGATGGTCTGCAACGGCGAGACCTCCGGCCTGGACGCCCTGCACTGGGCCACCACCCTGATCAACGCCGGCCGGGCCGAGCGCGTCCTCGTGCTCGGCGTCGAGCCGGACAACGAGGTGGTGCGCCGGCTGCTCGGCGGCGAGCGCGCCGTCGACGGCGGGGCGGCCCTGGTGGTCGAGTCCCGCGCGGCCGCCGCCGCCCGCTCGGCGACCGTCCGCGCCGTGCTCGGCGGCTACCGCCGCGGCGCCGCCGCACCCGACGAGCGGGGCCTGCGCTGGGAGCTGCCCGCGCACCTCGGCAAGGCCTCCGGCGCCGCCGGGCTGCTCCAGGTGGCGGCCGCGGTCGGGCTCTTCGACGCCGGCGAGCCGGGCCCGGTCCAGGCCGTCACCGGCGGCGCCGGCGACGACGCCCGCGCCGACCTGCTGGTGCTCGCCCCCGAAGCGGCATGAGCGGCGACGCCGTGGCGGGCGGGCCCGACCTGCGCCCGGTCTCCGTCGAGCGGCGCACCGACGGCACCGGCCCCCGCGTGCTGCTGCTGCACGGCCTGGCCGCCAACGACAGCGTGTGGGAGCCCGCGCTCCCCGAACTGCCGGACGGCCTGCAGATGTGGACCGCCCGGCTGCCCTGGCGCACCGAGACCATCACCGGCCTCGGCACCGAGACCGACCTGACCGGCCGGCTCGCCCAGGCGCTGGAGTCGGTGCCCGGCGGCGCCGAGGTCGTCGTCGCGCACTCGATGGCGGCCAACGTGCTGCTCGACCTGCTGGACCGCGAACTGCGGGCCGGCGTGGACGCGCCGCGCAAATACGGCCTCCGCGCGCTCGTCCTGGTCTCGCCGTTCTACCGCTCGCGCGCCGAGCAGTTCGACTGGGAGACCATCAGCTACTACCTGAACGACTTCCACCTGATCATGGAAGAGGGGATCCGGGCCCACTCCGGCGGCCGGGTCCCGGCCGACCTGCGGCGGGCCATGGGCGAGCGGGTGCGCGAACGCGTCGGCCCGTACGGCTGGTTCCGCTTCTTCGACCTGTACCTGCGCACGCCCGCGCTGGCGGCCGGCCGACTCGCCCTGCCCACCCTGGTGCTGGCCGGCGAGAGCGACTTCGCCGCCCCGCCCGGGGAGGGCGTGGCGCTCGCCGGGGCCCTGCCCGACGCCCGCTCCCTCGTCCTGCCCGGCTGCGGGCACTTCCCGATGCTCGACGCGCCCGGGCGGTTCGCCGCCGCCGTCGCCGAGTTCGTCCACACCGTCCCGGGCCTGTCGCCGTCCGACGGCCACGCCCGACCAACCGCCCTGGAGCTCCAGCGATGACCCTCGTCACGGACACCGCCGTCAAGGCGCTGCTGACCACCTCCACCGCCACCCAGGTCCGCCCCCGCTACGAGGGCTCCAACATCTGCACCTGGATCGGCTTCAAGCACGTCAACTACCTCGTCGAGGAGGCCGTCCTCGACCACTTCCGGCAGGCCGGGCTCCCGGCCCGCGCGCTCTACGAGGAGCACGGCCTCGGCCTCGACCTGGTCTCGATCGACACCCGCATCCTGCACGCCTTCCACATGGACGACGTGGCCGAGGCCGAGGTCGTGCCGTGGACCAAGGACGTGGACGGCACGATCGGCCTCAAGGTCGTCATCCGGGTCGAGCGCGACGGCGAGGTCCTCAAGGCCGTCACCTCCAAAGTCCGCGTCTCGCTGCGGATCGACACCTACCTGGAGGCGGCCGGCGAGGTGCCCGCGCTGCTCGCCCGCTTCGCCGTCGCCAAGCTCGGCGACGACCTGGAGCGCGCGGCCGGCACCGCTGCCCCCGCCGAGGAGGAGGTCCTCGCCTCGCTGACGGCCGGGCAGAACGCGTACGCGTGGAAGTGGAACATCCCGTACCCGTACTGCCACTTCACCGAGCGCATCCAGATGTCGGGCTACCTGCGGCTGATGGAGGAGGGCAAGGACCGCTTCGTCGCGGACCGCGGCATCTCCATCAAGACCCTGCTGGACGACCGCAAGTGGATCCCGGTCGTGCCGCGCTCCGACATCCGCATCCTCGACGAGGCGCTGATGGAGGAAGACCTCTACACGGTGTACACCGTCGAGGAGGTCTTCAAGGACTTCACCTACACCTCCCGCATGGACTTCTACGTCCTGCGCGACGGCGAGCTGGTCAAGACCGCGACCGGCCGCATCGTGCACGGCTACGCGGTGATCGGCAACCGCCGCGACTGGAGCCTGGTGAGCTTCGACCAGCGCGTGCTCGACGCCGTCAACGGAGTGCAGCAGGCGTGAGCGAGCGTAGCGAGCGAGCCATCGAGAGGTGCACGTTTCGCGAAGCGACTGCCGAGCGGAGCGAGGCGGGCGCATGAGCGAGACCAGCGAGATTTCCGCGAGCGGGGTCGAGGTGTGGGAGGGCTCCACGCCGCGCCTGCTGCTCATCGAGAGCCAGGGCCGCGTCGCCCAGGACGCCGGCTTCCGGCGCGACGCGGTCGCCCAGGTGCTCACCGGGCAGTCGGCGCTCCTCTTCCTCGTCCAGGACGGCGTCGTGCTCGCCGTCCCGGGCAGCGACTCCGACCTCGACCGCTTCCAGGAGGAGGGCGGGGTCCTCGCCGCGGACAGCTTCTCGCTGGCCCAGCACGGCCTGGACGGCGCGGCCCTGCGCCCCGAGCTCCGGGTGGTCGGGATGGACGTCGTGGCGGGCTGGATCCTCGATCCGGCCGTCCGGGTGGTGTGGCACTGAGGTGGCCAGACGGATCCCGCACACGGACGTGCTCATCACCCTCATGGGTGCCCCCCACGCATCGGACCAGGTCACCACCGCCCTGCGGCTGACCCAGGCCCTGTTGGAGCGCGGTGCCACCGTGCAGGTGTGGACCTGCGGCTACGCCACCCTGCTCACCCAGAAGCCGCTCGGCCCGGACAAGCCGCGCAACCTCGCCGACTGGAACCGGGAGTACCCCTCCCTCGCCACGCTCGCCGAGGAGCTGCTCACCGCCCACCCGGACCGGCTCCACTGGTACGGCTGCCGGTTCTGCAGCGACGACCGCGGCGCCGTGGACCACCTCCCCCAGGTCGTGCTCCGCCCGCCGGCCGGCTACGCCGCCAACGTCGCCGCCGCGGACAAGACCCTGCTGATGGGGGTGATCTGATGGCCGGCGACCCGACGGACCCGACGGACGGCCGGGTGCTGGCCATCGTCGAACGCGGCTACCGCGGCGCGCTCGACAAGCAGTTCTTCGACGAGCTGTACCTCGCCACCGAACTGCACCGCCAGCTCGGCGGACTGGACGTCCTGCTGCGCGGCTCGGCCGCCGGCTACGCCCTGGACGCCGCGCCACCGCCCCCGCTGCGGATCGGCAACCGCACCGTCGACACGCTCACCGACCCCCGCCAGGGCCTGCGCACGCTGCTCGGCGCGGGCGTGCGGGTGCTCGTCGAGGAGCCCGACATCGCGGCGCTGCGCTCCCCGCTGCCGCTCGTCGACGGCGTCGAGCTCGCCCCGGCGGGCGCGACCGCCGCGCGCTGGGGCGAGTACCGGATGGTCGTCTTCCTCTGAACGCCCCGCTCCACTGACCCCTTGACCGAAAGGAACCGGTGACGGTCATGACCACCCTCACCACGGGCGCCGGACGCCCGGTGATCACCGCCTGGTCGGCCGTGTCCCCCTACGGCATCGGCCGCACCGCCTTCACCGAGGGCCTGCGCGAGCGCCGCGGCACCGTCACCGCGCTCGGCGCCGAACACGGCACCACCCCCGACGGGACCGGCCACGTCGTGCCCGGCTTCGCGATCCGCGAGGTGCTCGGCAAGAAGGGCACCCGCTCGATGGACCGGGTCACCGGCCTCGCCGTCACCGCCGTCGGTGCGCTGCTCGACGACGGGCCGCGCAACCGGGCCGTCGGCACCGGCGAGGGCGCCGCGTTCGCCCTCGGCACCACCACCGGCAGCGCCCAGTCGATGATGGACTTCACCCGCGACTCGCTCACCGGCGAGCAGCCCTTCTTCGTCGACCCCGCGCGCTTCCCCAACACGGTGATGAACTGCGCGGCCGGCCAGAGTGCCATCTGGTACCAGCTGAAGGGCCCCAACGCGACCATCGCCGGCGGCCGCACCGCCGGCCTGCACGCGCTCAACTACTCGCGCCGGCTGCTCGGCACCGGCCGCGCCCGGACCGTCCTGTGCGGCGCGGCCGAGGAGTTCAGCCAGGCCCGGTCCTGGCTGGAGCACCACAGCGGCGACGCGGCCGAGGCCGGCGCGCCCGCCCTCGGCGAGGGCTGCGCGATGCTCCTCGTCGAGCCGTACGCCCCGGGGGACCCGGACCAGCCGGTGCTGGCCGAACTCCTCGGCGTCGAACTGCGCGTCGTCCTCGACGGCGACCCCGCCCCCGTGCTGGCCGCCGCCCTGCGCGCGGCGCTGGAGCGGGCCGGCGTCGAACCGGGGCAGGTCGCCGCGGTGGCCCGCTCCGGCGCGCCCGGCCGCGAGGGCCGCGGCGAGGCCGAGGCCGTCCGCGAGGTGCTCGGCACCGACGGGTACGCCGACCTGACGCTGACCGGGCTGATCGGCGACACCGGGGCGGCCGCAGCCGCCTTCCAGGCCACCGCCCTGCTCTCGTACGCGGCCGACCACCCGGCCGGGGCGGCCGGACGGATCGGCGTGATCACCTCCGTGGACCGCAGCGGCACCGTCGGCTGCGCCCTGCTCGGCCTGCGCTGAGCCCCGGCTCCTCCGCACTCCCCCCGAACTCCCCCGAACTCCTCCGAAAGGAACGGCAATCGTGCTGGACAAGGAAGAACTCCGCGCCGTGGTCGCCCAGGTGCTGGACGTCGACGCCGAGGAGGTCACCGACGACGCCCGCTTCGTCGACGACCTGGAGGTCGACTCGCTGATGGCCCTGGAGATCGTCGTCGTGCTGGAGAAGAAGTACGGCGTGAAGCTGCCCGAGTCGGACCTCAAGCAGATCACCACCCTGCGGAACGCCTACGACGTCCTGCTCGGCCGGCTCGACGCGGCGAAGGCCGCCTGATGCCCGCCGCCGGCCCGCTCGGCGGCGCGGTCGAGGTGCTGCCCGCCACCGACGGGCCGCGCACCGCGGCCCGCTTCCGGGTGGAGGACACCGAGACCGTGCTGCCCGGCCACTACCCGGGCTTCCCGATCTTCCCCGGCGTCTGCCTGGTCGAGTGCACCCACCAGGGCGCGCTCGCCACCCTGCCCGCGGAGGCGAAGGGCGCCGCGCTGGCCGCCGTGGAGTCCACCCGGTTCACCGGGCCGGTCTTCCCCGGCGACGAGCTGGAGATCGCCATGGAGTGGAAGCGGACCGCGGCCGGCGACTGGCAGTGCCGGGCCAAGCTGGCCACCGGGCGCGGCCCGGCGGCGAGCGTCCGGCTGCGCTACGCCCTCGCGGAGGTGGCGGCGTGACCGGCTTCTCCGTGCCGGGTGTGATCGGCCAGCGCGACATCCGCGCCCGGCTGCCGCATCGCTTCCCGATGCTCCTGGTGGACCGGGTCGTCGACCTCGTCCCCGGCGAGCGGCTGACCGCCCTCAAGGCCGTCACCTGCAACGAGCCCTGGTACGAGAAGCTCGGCGCGGACACCCCCGCCGAGGACTTCGCCTACCCGTCCTCGCTGCTGGTCGAGTCCTGGTGCCAGTCCGCCGGGGTGCTGGCCACCTGGGACGACCCCAACCCGGACGTGCTGAGCGGGCAGGTGATGCTCTTCGGCGGCATGACCGGTGTCGAGTTCCACCGCCCCGTGCTGCCCGGCGAGGTGCTGGAGCACGTCGTCCGGCTGGACCGCCGGGTCGACGACACCGTGCTGTTCGAGGGCGAGACCCGCTCGGCCGGTGAACCCGTGATGACCGTCGGCCGGATCGTGATGGCCTTCCGCCCCGCCGAGGCGCTGCGCCCGGCCACCGTCTGAGGAGAGAGCACCACCATGTCGGACACCACCAGCCGGGTCGCCCTGGTCACCGGCGGCTCGCGCGGCATCGGCCGGGCCACCGTCACGGCGCTCGCCCGGGACGGCTTCGACGTCGCCTTCTGCTACCGCTCGGACGACGAGGCGGCGCGCAGCCTGGAGAAGACCGGCGACGAGCACGGCGTGCGGATCACCGGCACCCGGGTGGACGTCGCCGACGGCGCCGCCGTCCGGGCCTGGATCGAGGCCACCGAGGACGGGCTCGGCCCGGTCGCCGCGGCCGTCACCGCGGCCGGCATCACCCGCGACAACCCGCTCGTCCTGATGGAGGACGAGCAGTGGCGCCAGGTCATCGACACCAACCTGGACGGCGTCTACCACGTCTGCCGCGCCGTGGTGTTCGGCATGATGAAGCGCCGCGGCGGCGCGATCGTCAACATCTCCTCGGTCGCCGGGGTCTACGGCCACGGCACCCAGACCAACTACTCGGCGTCCAAGGCCGGGATCATCGGCTTCACCCGCGCCCTGGCCAAGGAGAGCGGCCGCGCCGGCATCCGGGTCAACGCCGTCGCCCCGGGCTTCATCGAGACCGACATGGTCGCCGCGATGAACGACAAGGCCCGCAAGGAGGCACTGACCTCGATCCCGCTGCGCCGCATGGGCACCGCGGAGGAGGTCGCCGACCTGGTCGCCTACCTGGTCTCGGACAAGGCCGCGTACATCACCGGCGCGGTCCTCCAGATCGACGGCGGCATCACCATCTAGCCCGGACGGCCGGGCAGTTCGAACCACCCGTTCAGAAAGGCTGGAGGCGGCGATGGCACGACGTGCACCGCGCTGGTACTTCTCCTTCCGCAGCCCCTACTCCTGGATGGCCTACCGCGACCTGGTCGACCACCACCCGCAGGAGGCCGAGCGGATCGAGTGGCTGCCGTTCTGGGAGCCGGACCCGTCCGCCCAGGACGAGCTGGAGCAGAGCAACATCCGGCTCCCGTACGTCCCGATGTCCAAGGAGAAGCACCTCTACATCCTGCAGGACGTCCGGCGCCTGGCCCGGGCCCGCGACCTGGAGATGGTCTGGCCGGTCGACCCGGCCCCACGCTGGGAGGTCTCGCACCTCGCCTACCTGGCCGCCGAACGGCTGGGCGTCGGGCGGGAGTTCATCGCCGAGACGTACCGCACCCGGTGGGAGCGCGGCGAGGACATCTCGCGGCCCGACACCATGCGCAAGATCGCCGAGACCATCGGCGCCGACCCGGAGGCGCTGGCCCGGGCCCACGAGGACCCGGAGATCCGCGAGCTCGGGATGGCCGCGCTGGGCTCCCTGCACCGCGACGGCGTGTTCGGCGTGCCGTTCTTCATCTGCGGCTTCGACAAGTACTGGGGCGTGGACCGGCTGCCGGACTTCCTCCGGCGCCTGCAGTCGCTCAAGGTCTCCTGACCCACCACCACCGAAGGAAGGGCCCACCATGGCCAGCAACCCGTTCGAGAACGACGACGCCCGCTACCTGGTCCTCGTCAACGAGGAGAACCAGCACTCGCTCTGGCCCTCCTTCGCCGAGGTCCCGGCCGGCTGGACCTCCGTGTTCGGCGAGGACGGCCGCCAGGCCTGCCTCGACTACATCAACGAGCACTGGACCGACATGCGGCCGAAGTCCCTGGCCGACGCCATGAACGCCGCCTGAACCACCCCGTCCGGCCGGCGGGCGGCGGGCGTTGGCAGCAATCTGCAACGCCCGTTGCCCGCGCTCGGGGCCCGGTGACAGCGTGGACGTCCGGCCGCCCCCGGGCGGCCACGCCCCCGGTCGCCGTGCAGCCACCACGCAGCTTCCCAGAAAGCGATGCCGCTCATGACCCACTCCCTGGTGTGCCTGCCCTTCGCGGGGGGCGGCGCCGGCTTCTACCGCGGGTGGAAGAACCTCCCCGCACACGCCCCGCGCATCGTCCCGCTCCAACTGCCCGGCCGCGAGGAGCTGTTCCTCGACGAGCCGTTCACCGACGCGGCGACCGCCGCCGCCGCGCTCGCCCCGCGGGTCGCGGAGCTGGCCGACGGTCCGGTCGCGCTGTTCGGGCACAGCCTCGGCGCGGTGCTCGCCTTCGAGCTCGCCCGCGCACTGGAGCAGCAGCCCGCGGTCGACCTCGTCCACCTCTTCGTCAGCGGCTCGCCCGGCCCGTGGACCCCGCGCACCCGCCGCGCCACCGGCCTGGACGACGACGCCTTCCTCGCCCGGGTCCAGGAGTTCGCCGGCTACCAGCACGACGCGCTGGCCGACCCGGACATGCGCGAACTGCTGCTGCCGATCCTGCGCGCGGACGTCGGGATGCACGAGGACTACCGGCCCGCGACGGACGAGCCGCTGCGCACCCCGATCACCTCGCTGCGCGCCACCGGGGACACCCTGGTGACCCGCGAGCAGGCCGGGGAGTGGCGCGCGGCCACCACCGCCGCGTTCCGGCTGGTGGAGCCGGAGGGCGGCCACATGTACCTCACCGAGTCGCCGCTGCCGGTGGTCGACACCGTCGCGGCCGCGCTCGCCGCTCCCTCGGGCGCCGCCTCGTGAACGAGCCCGCCACCGGCCGGCTGAGCGGCAGGACGGCCCTCGTGACCGGCGCCGCCCGCGGCCTGGGCCGCTCGTGCGCCGTCCGGTTCGCCGCCGAGGGCGCCGACCTGGTGCTGGTCGACGTCGCCGGCGACCTCGACGGCGTGCCCTACCCGCTCGGCTCGCAGGGCCAGCTGGCGCACACCGCCGAGCTCTGCCGGGCGCACGGCGCGGCCGTCCACACCGTCGCCGCCGACGTCCGCGACCCGGCCGACGTCACCCGCGCCGCCGAGCAGGCGCTGGACCGCTTCGGCACCGTCGACGTGCTGCTCAACAACGCCGGCATCGCCGCCCCTTCGGGCAAGGCCGTCCACGAGATCGCCGAGGACGAGTGGGACCTCATGGTCGGCATCGACCTCACCGGCGCCTGGCGGATGATGAAGGCGGTCGTGCCCGCCATGGTCGAGCAGCGCTCCGGCAGCGTGATCAACGTGGCCTCCACCGCCGGGCTGGTCGGCTACCGGCACTTCGCCGGGTACGTCGCCGCCAAGCACGGCCTGATCGGCCTCACCAAGGCCGCCGCGCTCGACTACGCGCCCTTCCGGGTCCGGGTCAACGCCCTGTGCCCGGGCTCGGTGCGCGACGACCCGCTGCACGAGGGCCGGATGCTCGCCGAGATCGCCCGCTCGCTGGACGTCGCCGTCGACGAGCACGAGGAGATCTTCGTCCAGGCGCAGCCGATGAACGCCCTCATCGAGCCGCAGGACATCGCCGGCGCCGCGCTCTGGCTGGCCGGCGACGACTCCCGGCAGGTCACCGGGACCACGCTCACCGTCGACGGCGGCTTCAGCGCCCGCTGACCGCCCGCCGACGTCCCGCACGCCCGTTCGTCCCACCGTCAGGAGTGTCCGTCCATGTCGAGAAGTCAGGCCACGTCCTGCCACAGCCTGGTGGTCCGGCTGCCGGGCGCCGTCGAGGCCGGGGAGCTGGCGCGGCGGCTGCGCACCGCCGCCGGCCGGGCCCGCGCCGAGCTGGCGGGCCTGCCGCTGTGGGAGGAGCGGGTGGACCTGCCCGCCGGCCACCCGCGGGCGGCCGCCCGGGCCCGGCGCGAGGCCGAACGCCCGCTGCGGGCCGCCGGGCCGCCGCTGCGCGCGGTGCTGCTGCGCTACGCCGACGACGCGGCGGACCTGGTGCTCGTCGCGCGGCACGAACTGGCCGTCGACGGCGCCGCGTTGACCTTCGCCGAGTCCGAGCCCGAGGCCTCCGCCACGCCCGTCGCGCCCGCCACGCCCGTCGCGCTGGAGTGGGGCCTGGGCGAGCCGGCCGCGGCCGGGGCCGTCGCGGAGCTCCCGCTGCCGGACGGCCTGCCGGGTGACGCCACGCTGCTCGTCGGCGCCGCCGCCCTGGTGCTCGCCCGGTACGGCACGGGCGCTCCGGTGGACGAGGCGCAGGACGTGTCGGCCTACCTGGCCGGACGGCCCGCGTACGAGGGCGGCGTGCTCGACCTCGGCGGCATCGGCGTGCTGGTCGAGGAGGCCCGCGCGGGCCAGTGGCGGGTGGCGCAGCTGGCGCCGGCACTGCCCGGCCTGCTGCACCTCACCGTCGGTGCGGACGGCACGGCGGCCGGGGTGCTGCGCCACCGGCCGAGCGAGCTGGCGCCGGTCGTCGCCTCGCGATTCGCCGACCACGTCGCCCACGTGGCACGGCAGTTGGCGGCGGACCCGGGCCGGGCACTGGAGACCGTGGAGCTGCTCACCCCGGCCGAGGCGGAGCACGTCCTGGCCCTCGGTGTCACCCCGCCGGCCGGGAGCGCCGCGTCCGCCGTCCGCACGATCGACGGGCTCTTCGCCGACGTGGTCCGCGAGCGGCCGGACGCCGTCGCGCTCACCGCCGGCGAGACGAGCCTGCGCTACGCCGAGCTGGACGCCCTCGCCGAGCGCACCGCCGCCGGGCTGCGCGCCCTCGGCGTGGCCCCCGGCTCGATGGTCGGCGTCGCCCTGGAGCGCGACGCGGACCTGGTGATCAGCCTGCTCGGCGTGCTCAAGGCCGGCTGCGCGTACGTGCCGATGGACCTGCGCTACCCCGAGGACCGGCTGCGCTACACCGTCGGCAACGCCGGGGCGGGCGTCGTCATCGGCACCGGCGGGGGCCTCCCGGCGGACCTGGACGGCGTGCGCGTCGTCACCCCGGCGGAACTGCGCGCGCTCGGCGACGCGGCCCCGGCCGCGCCCCGCGCCGAGGACGGCGCCGCGCCCGCCTACGTCATCTACACCTCCGGCTCCACCGGCCGCCCCAAGGGCGTCGTCATCCCGCACCGCAACGTCGCCGCGCTGGTCGAGGCCACCCGCGGGGACCTGCGGCTCGGCCCGGACGACGTGTGGACGCTGTTCCACTCCAGCGCCTTCGACTTCTCGGTCTGGGAGATCTGGGGCTGCCTGCTCACCGGCGGCCGGCTCGTCGTCGTCGACCACTGGACCACCCGGGACCCCGAGCTGTTCCACGCCCAGCTGGTCCGCGAGCGGGTCACCGTCCTGAGCCAGACGCCGTCGGCCTTCGCCCAGCTGGTCGAGACCGACCGGCCGTCGCCCGCCGACGCGCTCGCCGTGCGCCTGGTGGTGTTCGGCGGCGAGCCGCTGGACGTGCGGATGCTCGCCCCCTGGTTCGCCCGGCACTCGCCCACCGCCTGCCGGCTGGTCAACATGTTCGGCATCACCGAGACCACGGTGCACGTCACCGCGCACACCGTGACCCCGGCCGACGTGCTCGCCACCGGCCGCAAGGTCGGCCCGGCGCTGCCCGGCTGGTCGCTGTCGGTGCGCGACCCGCGCGGGCGGCTGCTGCCGGTCGGCGTGCCCGGCGAGATCTGGGTGGGCGGCGCCGGCGTCGCCGACCGCTACCTCGGGCAGCCGGAGCTGACCGCCCGGCGGTTCGTCGAGGACCCGTACGGCGGCGGCCGGATCTACCGCAGCGGCGACCGCGGCCGGCTGCGCCCGGACGGCGCCCTGGACCACCTGGGCCGGCTGGACAGCCAGGTCAAGGTGCGCGGCCACCGGATCGAGCTGGACGAGATCCGCAACGTGCTGCTGGGCCACCCCGACGTGACCGGCGCGGCCACCGTGCTCAACCACGAGACCCCCGGCGACGCGGCCACCGCCCGGATCGACGCCTACGTGGCGCTGCGCGGCACGGCCGCCCCGGCCGACGTCCTCGCGCACGCCCGCGGGGTGCTGCCCGGATACATGGTGCCCGCCTCGGTCACCGCCGTGCCGGCGATCCCGCTGACCATCAACGGCAAGGTGGACACCGCCGCGCTGCCGGCGCCCGGGGCCGCCGCGGCCCCGGCCGGGGCCGGCGCGGCCACGGACGGTGCGGACCCGGACGGTGCGGACCCGCTGACCGACCAGGTCCTCAAGCTGTGGAGCCACGCGCTCGGCGCCGAGGTCGGGCTCCAGGACAATTTCTTCGAGCTCGGCGGGAATTCCCTGCTGGTGATCCGGGTGCTCCGGGAAATGCGCGACCAGGGACTCCCGAAGGTGACCACCCAGGACTTCTACCGGAACTCGACGGCGGGCCGGTTCGTGGAACTCGTCCGGGACGCCAGGGGCTGATACCGGGAGGAACGGAAGGGCCCGAAAGCAAAGGGCCCCGGGCTGACCGCCCGGGGCCCTTCAGGCCGTTCCGTCGACGCGTTTCTTGACCGCCGCCAGGAGCGCGATCCGAATCATTCCGCTGGGAATGCGGATGACCTTCCAGTACCGCCCGAAGCTGCGTTTCGCCGCGTCGTCGGTGGCCAGGATCCTGGTCTCGGTGGAGAGCACCCCGCCGGCGCAGCGCAGGGTGAAGACGACCTTGGTGCAGCCCGGCTCCGCGTAGTCCCCGAAGACCTCGGCCATCGGCTGCTCCGGGGTGACGGGACCGGCCGGCGAGCCGATCCCCCCGTACACCAACTCGTCGTCGGACAGGGCGAGTACGGTCTCGCCGCCCATCGCGAAGTCGTCCAGGACGCGGCCGTCCGGGCGCAGCTTGTTCTTGGTGAACGCGAGCAGGAAGCGGGCCACCGGGGCCTCCCGCCAGGTCATCTCGCGGGCCGCCGCCAGCACCTCCTCCGGGGGCGCGGTGACGGCCACCCAGTGGTGTTCGCGGAAATGCCATTCCGGCATGTAGCGGTCGACCAGTTCCCCCTTCGGAGGGGTCGGCCCGGACTCCTTCGTGCCGTTCTCCTTCATGCCGCGACGCTAGCACGCGGCCCGGCGGCCACCAAGGCGTGGCAGCTTTCTGCAAGCGGCGTTGTCCGGGCTTCGGGGCCGCTGTTAGACATGGTTTCCGGTTGGTTTTCGTCGAGGTATTGAGGGTGAGTGGCCGTGTCCGACCTCCAGGATGTCCTGCTGCCGCTGACCGCCGCCCAGTCGGGTGTCTGGTACGCGCAGCAGCTGAATCCGCAGAACACCATCTTCAACACCGGCGAATTCCTGGAAATCGGCGGTCCGGTGGACGCGGGGCTGTTCGAGGCGGCGCTGCGCCGGGTGGTCGCGGAGGCGCAGACGCTGCGGCTGCGCTTCACCGGGACGGAGACCGGGCCGGCGGCGCGGATCGTGCCGGCCGAGGAGCTGGAGTGGTCCCTGCACGTGGTCGACGTGAGCGCGGAGGCGGACCCGTGGGCCGCCGCCCGGGCCTGGATCGCCGCGGACTTCGCCCGGCCGCTGGACACCGAGCACGACCACCTGTTCCTGTTCGCGCTGTTCAAGGTGGCCGAGGACCGCCACCTGTGGCTGCACCGCTACCACCACCTGCTGGTCGACGGCTTCACCGTCAACATGGTCGCCCGGCGCACCGCCGCCGTGTACTCGGCGCTCGCGGCCGGCGAGGAGGTCCCGGAGAGCCCCTTCGCGCCGCTCGGGCAGCTGCTCGCCGAGAAGGAGGAGTACCGCGACTCCGAGCGCCGCGCCGCCGACCGCGCGTACTGGACGGAACGGATGCGGGGCTGCCCCGAACCGGTCAGCCTGTCCGGCGAGCAGCCGCGGCTGGCCCGCTCGCTGGCCCGGCACACCGCCCACCTCGACCCGGCCGGCACGGACCGGCTGCGCGAGCTCGCGAGCGAGGCCGGCGTCACCTGGCCGCCCGCGCTGGTCGCCGCCGTCGCCCTGTGGCTCGGCCGCCTCACCGGCTCGCCCGAGGTCGTGCTCGGCCTGCCGGTCTCCACCCGGCTCGGCCAGAGCGCCCGCAGCGTGCCCGGCATGGTCTCCAACGTGCTGCCGCTGCGCATCGCCGTCGAGCCCGGCGCGACCGTCGAGGAACTGCTCGCCGGGGTCTCGCGCGAGATGCGCGCCGCGATGAAGCACCAGCGCTACCAGTTCGAGGACCTGCGCCGCGACCTCGGCATGCTCGCCGACGACCGCCGGCTGGTCGGCCCGCACGTCAACATCATGATGTTCGACTACGACCTGCGGTTCGGCGGGCACCCGGCCCGCCCGCACAACATCTCGATCGGCCCGGCCGACGACGTGTCGTTCATCGTCTACGACCGCGGCACCGGCGCGGGCCTGCAGATCGACTTCGACGCCAACCCGGACCTCTACGGCGACGGCGAACTCGCCGCCTACCAGCGGACGTTCCTGGACTTCCTGCACCGCCTCGGCACCGCCGCGCCCACCGACCGCGTGGACTCCGTCGCGCTGGACACCGCCGGACTGCCCTCGCGCACCCGTGCCACCGCCGGTGACGCGGACAGCCAGGCGGCCCCCGCCGTCGCCCGCGCCCCGCGCACGGACGCCGAGGATGCGCTGTGCCGGCTGTTCAGCGAGGTGCTCGACGAGCAGGTCGGCTCGATCGACGACAACTTCTTCCTCCTCGGCGGCAGTTCGATCCAGGTGACCCGCCTGGTCGGCCGGATCCGCAAGGAGCTGAAGGCCGAAATCACGCTGCGCACGGTCTTCGAGCACGCCACCGTCGCCACCCTCGCCGAGGCCCTCGGCCTGGGCGCCGGCACCGCCTCCGAGCCCGCCCCCGCCGCCCCCGCCGCCCGCGCCGCGCTCACCGCCCGCCCGCGCCCCGAGCGGATGCCGCTGTCCGCCGCGCAGAACCGGCTCTGGTTCCTCAACCAGATGGAGAGCGGCAGCGGCCGCGCCGCCTACAACGACGGCCTCACCGTCGAGCTCACCGGCCGCCCCGACGCCGACGCGCTGCGCACCGCCCTGGCCGACGTCGCCGCCCGGCACGAGAGCCTGCGCACCGTCTTCCCCGTCCTCGACGGCACCCCGCACCAGCACGTGCTCGACCCCGCCGACGCGCGGCCCGCGCTCCACGTCACCGAGGTCGCCGACGAGGACGACGTGGACGGGCTGCTCGCCGGCGCCGCCGCCCTCGGCTTCGACCTGGCGGCCGAAGTCCCGGTGCGCGCCCACCTGTTCACGCTCGCCCCCGAGCGGCACGTGCTGCTGCTGGTGGTCCACCACATCGCCGGCGACGGCTGGTCGGTCGCCCCCTTCACCCGCGACCTCAGCCTCGCCTACGCCGCCCGCCTGCGCGGCGAGGCCCCGCGCTTCGCGCCGCTGCCCGTCCAGTACGCCGACTACACGCTGTGGCAGCGGGAGCTGCTCGGCGACGAGCGGGACGGGCTGAGCCTGCTCGCCCGGCAGATCGAGCACTGGCGCGCCGCCCTCGCCGAGCTGCCCGAGGAACTCGCCCTGCCCGCCGACCGGCCGCGCCCGGCCGTGGCGAGCCACCGCGGCGGGCGGACCGCCTTCGAGCTCGACGGCGAGACCCACCGGCGGCTGCTCGCGCTCGCCCAGGACTCCGGCGCGAGCCTCTTCATGGTCGCCCAGGCCGCGCTGGCCGCCCTGCTGCACCGCGTCGGAGCGGGCGACGACATCCCCGTCGGCACCGTCATCGCCGGACGCACCGACGAGGCCCTGAACGAGCTGGTCGGCTTCTTCGTCAACACCCTGGTGCTGCGCACCGACGTCTCCGGCGACCCGACCTTCCGCGAACTGGTCCACCGCGTCCGCGAGTTCGACCTCACCGCGTACGGCCACCAGGACGTGCCGTTCGAGCGCCTGGTCGAGGCGCTCAACCCGGTGCGCTCGCTGGCCCGCCACCCGCTCGCCCAGGTCACCCTGGCGCTGGCGGACAACGCGGCGCCGCTGCTGGAACTGCCCGGCCTGGAGACGGCGATCCGCCACCTGGAGACCGACACCGCCAAGTTCGACCTGTCGCTGCGGCTCGCCGAGCGCTTCGACGCCGAGGGCCGCCCGGCCGGCCTGGCCGGCGGCTTCGAGTACGCCCGCGACCTGTTCGACGAGACCACCGTCCGGGTGCTCGGCGAGCGCTTCCGCCGCCTGGTCGAGGCCGTCACCGCCGACCCGGCCGTCCGCGTCGGCGCCGTCGACCTGCTCGGCGACGCCGAGCGCGCCCGGATCCTCGGCGAGTGGAACGACACCGCCCTCGACGTCCCGGCCGCCACCACCCCCGCACTGTTCGCCGCCCAGGCCGCCCGCACCCCGGACGCCCCCGCCCTCCTCCACGAGGGCACCGGGCTGAGCTACCGCGAGCTCGACGAGCGCTCCGCCCGGCTGGCCGCGCTGCTCGCCGAGCGCGGCGCGAGCCGCGGCCGGACCGTCGCGGTCGCCCTCGGCCGCGGCGTGGACACCGTGGTCAGCCTGCTCGCCGCGATGCGCGCCGGCGCCGCCTACCTGCCCGTCGACCCGGCCTACCCGGCCGAGCGCATCGCCTACATCCTCGACGACGCGCGCCCGTGCCTGGTGGTCACCAGCACCGCGCTCCAGGCCGCGCTCCCCGCGGACGACGACACCCCGCGGCTGCTCCTGGACACCGTCGAGCTGCCCGCCCAGCCGCTGGCCGACGGGCCGCTGACCGTGCACGACGCCGCCTACGTCATCTACACCTCCGGCTCCACCGGCCGCCCCAAGGGCGTCGTGGTGAGCCACCGCGGCGTCGCCAGCATGGCCGCCGCCCACCGGCTCCGGTTCGGCGGCGGCGCCGGGCACCGCGTGCTCCAGTTCTCCTCGCCCAGCTTCGACGCCTCCATGTGGGAGATCCTGACCACCCTGGTCAACGGCTCGGCGCTGGTCCTCGCCCCGGCCGGACGGCTGGCCGCCGGCGAGCCGCTGGCGGCCCTGCTGGCCGAGCAGCGGGTCACCCACGCGACCCTCCCGCCGGTCGTGCTCGCCGCCATGGGCGACGCCGCGCTGCCCGCCGGGATGACGCTGGTCACCGCCGGCGAGGCCTGCTCGGCCGAGCTCGTGGCCCGCTGGGCCGACGGCCGCGCCATGGTCAACGCGTACGGCCCGACCGAGTCCACCGTCTGCGCCACCATGTCCGCGCCGCTCGTCCCCGGTGCCGGCGCACCCACCATCGGGCGGCCGATCACCAACACCCGGGTGCTCGTCCTGGACGCCGGCCTGCGGCCCGTCCCGGCCGGCGTCGCGGGCGAGCTGTACCTCACCGGCGCCGGCCTCGCCCACGGCTACCTCGGCCGCCCCGGCCTGACCGCCGAGCGCTTCACCGCCAACCCGTACGGCCCGGCCGGCTCGCGCATGTACCGCACCGGCGACCTCGTGCGCTGGACGGCGCACGGCGAGCTCGACTACCTCGGCCGGGTCGACGACCAGGTCAAGATCCGCGGCTTCCGGATCGAACTCGGCGAGGTCGAGGCCGCGCTGCTCGGCCACCCGGCCGTCGCCCAGAGCGCGGTGATCGTCCGCGAGGACCGGCCCGGGGACAAGAGGCTCGTCGGCTACGTGGTGCCGGCCGCCGGCGCCGTCGCCGACCCGGCCGAGCTGCGCGCCCACGTCGGCGCCGCGCTGCCCGACTACATGGTCCCGGCCGCCGTCCTCGTCCTGGACGCGCTCCCGGTCACCGCCAACGGCAAGCTCGACAAGCGCGCCCTGCCCGCCCCCGACTTCGGCGCGAGCACCGGCCGGGCCCCCGAGACCGCCCAGGAGCTGCTGCTCGCCGGGCTGTTCGCGGAGGTCCTCGGCCTGGAGTCGGTCTCCGCCGACGACAGCTTCTTCGACCTCGGCGGGCACTCCCTGCTCGCCACCCGCCTGGTCGGCCGGATCCGCACCGAGGCCGGCGCCGAACTCACCGTGGGCGCCCTCTTCGAGGCGCCGACCGTCGCCGCGCTCGCCGCCGCCCTGACCGGCGCCGCCGGCGCCAGGGCCGCCCTGCGGCCGCAGGCCCGACCAGCGCGCGTCCCGCTCTCCCACGCCCAGCGCCGACTCTGGTTCCTCGGCCACTTCGACGGCCCCAGCGGCACCTACAACCTCGGCCTCTCGCTGCGCCTGCGCGGCCGGCTCTCGGCCGACGCCCTGGCCGACGCGCTCGCCGACGTCACCGCCCGCCACGAGGCCCTGCGCACGCTCTTCCCCGACACCGACGGGCACCCCGAGCAGCTGGTCCTCGACTCCGCCGACCCCGCCACCCGGCCGCGGCTGCACCGCGCCGAGGTCACCTCCGGGCAGCTCGACGCCGCGCTCTCCGAGGCCGCGGCCGCCGGCTTCGACGTGACCGCCGAAATCCCGCTGCGCGCCCACCTGTTCACCCTCGCCGAGGACGACCACGCGCTGCTGGTGGTTGTGCACCACATCGCGGCGGACGGCTGGTCGATGGCGCCACTGGCCCGCGACCTGTCGGTGGCGTACGCAGCCCGACTGGGCGGCACCGCACCGGAGTTCACGCCGCTGCCGGTCCAGTACGCCGACTACACGCTGTGGCAGGCCGAGGTCCTCGGCGACGAGCACGACCCGGCCGGCGAGCTCAACCGGCAGGTCGACTACTGGCGCACGGCACTCGCGGGACTGCCCGAGGAACTCCCGCTGCCCACCGACCGGCCCCGCCCGGCCCGGATGAGCTACCGCGGCGAGACGGTGCCGTTCGACGTGTCCGGTGAACTGCGCGGCCGGTTGGAGGAGTTGGCCCGCGAGAGCGGCACCAGCCTCTTCATGGTCGTCCAGGCCGCACTCGCCACGCTGCTGCACCGCCTGGGCGGCGGCGAGGACATCCCGCTCGGCTCGCCGATCGCGGGCCGCACGGACGAGTCGCTCGACGACCTCGTCGGCTTCTTCATCAACACGCTGGTGCTGCGCAACGACCTCTCGGGGCGGCCGAGCTTCCGCGAACTGCTCGGCCGCGTACGGGAGACGGCGCTGGCCGCCTACGCCCACCAGGACGTGCCGTTCGAGCGCCTCGTCGAGGCGATCAACCCCGAGCGCTCGATGGCGCGCCACCCGCTGTTCCAGGTCTCCTTCCAGCTGCAGAACATCCCGTCGGACCGGCTGGTGCTGCCCGGCGTCGCCGTCGAGACGCAGTCGATCCGGCTGGACACGGCGAAGTTCGACCTCTCGTTCACGCTCGCGGAGTCGGAGGAGGGGCTGGCGGGCAGTGTCGAGTACGCCGTCGACCTGTTCGACCGGGCGACGGCGGAGGCGTTGGGTGCGCGGCTCGTCGCGGTACTGGAGGCCGTCGCGGCGGACCCGTCGGTCCGGGTCGGTGACATCGACCTCCTGACCGGGGACGAGCGCGGGCTCGTCCTCGGCGAATGGGCGGGCATCGATCGGGAGTTGGCCCCGGCCACCTTCCACGGGCTCTTCGAAGCCGCTGTCGACGCCACGCCCTCGGCGCCCGCGATCGCAAGTGGCGAGCTCGTGCTCACCTATGCCGAGGTGGAGGAGCGGGCCAACCGGCTCGCCCACTGGCTGCGCGCCCAGGACGTGGGGGCGGAGAGCATCGTCGCGCTACTGCTGCCGCGATCCGTCGACATCGTCATCGCCCAGCTCGGTGTGCTGAAGGCCGGGGCGGCATACCTGCCGATCGACCCCGACTACCCCAGCGACCGCATCACCTACATGCTCGACGACGCCAAGCCCGCACTCGTCCTGCACGAACTGCCTTCCGTTGAGGGCGAGTCGGCAGAGCGTCCCGGTGTCGCGGTCGACCAGGCCCACCCGGCCTACCTGATCTACACCTCCGGCTCCACCGGCCGCCCCAAGGGCGTCGTCGTCACCCACACCGGCATCGCCGCCTTCGCCACCGCCGAACTCCAGCGCTTCGACGTCACGTCGGACAGCCGCGTCCTCCAGTTCGCCTCCCCGAGCTTCGACGCCTCCGTCCTCGAACTCGTCATGACCTTCGCCGCCGGCGCCACCCTCATCGTCCCCCCGCCCGGCCCGCTCGCCGGAGACGTCCTCGCCGACGTCCTCACCAACGAGCGCGTCACCCACTCCCTCATCCCCCCGGCAGCCCTCGCCAGCGTCCCCGCCGGCGACTTCCCCCACTTCCGCAGCCTCATCGTCGGCGGCGACGCCACCTCCGCCGAACTCGTCGACCGCTGGGCCCCCGGCCGCCGCATGACCAACGCCTACGGCCCCACCGAATCCACCGTCGCCGCCACCATCTCCCAACCCCTGGAGGCCGGCACCGGCGTGCCCTCGATCGGCACCCCCATCCCCAACACCCGCACCCTCATCCTCGACGAACACCTCCGGCCCGTCCCGCCCGGCGTCCCCGGCGAGCTCTACCTCACCGGCCACGGCCTCGCCCGCGGCTACCTCCGCCGCCCCGCCCTCACCGCCGAACGCTTCACCGCCAACCCCCACGGCACCCCCGGCACCCGCATGTACCGCACCGGCGACCTCGCCCGCTGGACCCCCGACGGCCACCTCGACTACCTCGGCCGCACCGACGACCAAGTCAAAATCCGCGGCTTCCGCATCGAACTCGGCGAAATCGAAACCGTGCTGGCCCGCCACGCAGCCGTCGCCCGAAGCGCTGTCATCGTCCGCGAAGACCAGCCCGGCCTCAAGCGCCTCGTCGCCTACATCGTCCCGGCTGGCACTCTCGACACCGAGGCTCTCCGCGCCCACCTCGCCGCCGCCCTGCCCGACTACATGGTCCCGTCCGCCTTCGTCACCCTCGACGCCCTCCCCCTGAGCGTCAACGGCAAGCTCGACCGCAAGCAACTCCCGGCCCCCGAGTACACCGGCACCACCCGGGGACGGCAGCCCGTCGGCAGGGCGGAGGAGGTCCTCTGCGGGATCTTCCGCGACCTGCTGGGCGTGGCCGAGGTGTCCGTCGAGGACGGCTTCTTCGAGCTGGGCGGCGACAGCATCGTCTCCATCCAGCTGGTCAGCCGCGCCCGCAAGGCCGGGCTGGTCTTCACCGCCCGCGACGTCTTCACCCACCGCACCCCGGAGGCCCTGGCCGCGGTCGCCACCACCGCCGCCGTGCTGCCCACCGAGGAGGCGGGCGCCGGGCTCGGGCTCGTGCCGGAGACGCCGATCGTCGCCTGGCTGCGCGAGGTGGACGGCCCGATCGACGGGTTCAACCAGGCGATGCTGGTCCGCACCCCCGCGGCGGCCACCTTCGAGCGCCTGGCGGACGCCCTTCAGGCCGTGCTCGACCACCACGACGTGCTGCGCGCCCGGCTGGTCCGCGGCGCCGACGCCTGGAACCTCGACGTCCCCGAGCCGGGCACCGTCCGCGCCGCCGACGTCCTGCGCCGCGCCGAAACCGCCGACCTGGCCGCCGAGGCCCGCGCCGCCCAACTGCGGCTGGCCCCGGACGCCGGTGTGATGATCCAGGCCGTCTGGTTCGAGGACACCGCCCGCCTGCTCGTCATGGCCCACCACCTGGTCGTGGACGGCGTCACCTGGCGCATCGTCCTCCCGGACGTCGCCCACGCCTACGAGGGCACCGCGCTGGAGCCCGTCCCCACGTCCTTCCGCCGCTGGGCGCAGCAGCTCACCGCGCTCGACCGATCCGCCGAACTCCCGCTCTGGCAGGCCCAGTCGGCGGGCGAGGACGCGCCGATCGCCGTCCTGGACCCGGCCGTGCACACCGCCGCGACCGCCCGGCACCTGAACCTCACCCTGCCGTCGGACGTCACCGCCGCCCTGCTCACCGACACCGCCGCGCGCTTCCGCGCGACCGTCAACGACGTGCTGCTGACCGCGTTCGCGCTCGCCGTGAACGCCTGGCGCCCCGGCCAGGGGACGGGTGTGCTCGTCGACCTGGAGGGCCACGGCCGCGAGAACGTCGTCGAGCACGCCGACACCACGCGCACGGCCGGCTGGTTCACCAGCATGTTCCCCGTCCGCCTCGACCCCGGCACCCCCGGCGACCCCGGCCGCGCGCTCAAGGCCGTCAAGGAGCAACTGCACGCCCTCCCGGACAACGGCATCGGCTACGGCCTGCTGCGCGGTTCCCTGACCGACGCCCCGCGCCCCCAGCTCGGATTCAACTACCTCGGCCGCTTCGCCGCCGCCGGAGAGGACGCCGACTGGGCGCTGTGCACCGACGCCGACCTCGGCGACGGCCGCGACCCCGCCATGCCGCTCGCCCACGCCATCGACCTCAACGCCGCCACCCTCGACACCCCCGAGGGCCCGCAGCTCACCGCCGACTGGGCCTGGCCCGACGCCCTCTTCACCGAGGACCGCGTCCACGAGCTCGCCGAGGCCTGGTTCACCGCCCTACGCACCCTCGCCGCCACCGACGGCAGCGGCCTGACTCCGTCGGACGTCCGCCCGCTGGTCGAGGTCTCGCAGGAGCAGATCGACCGCCTGGAGGCCGACCACGGCCCCCTCGCCGACCTCCTCCCCCTCTCCCCCCTCCAGCAGGGCCTCTACTTCCACGCCACCTACGACACCGACGGCCAGGACGTCTACACCGTCCAACTCGCCCTCGACATCGAAGGCCCGCTGGACGTCCCCGCCCTGCGCGCCGCCGCCACGGCCCTGCTCGCCCGGCACGGCACGCTGCGCGCCGCGTTCCGCCAGGACGGCTTCGAGACGCCGCTCCAGGTGATCCCGGCCGCCGTCGAACTCCCCTGGCGCGAGCTGGACTTCACCGGCCGACCAGCGGACGCCGACGCCTGGGCCGCCGAGGACCGGGCCGAGCGCTTCGACCCGGCGCGCGCCCCGCTGATGCGCTTCGCCGTGCTGCGCACCGGCGCCGACCGGCACCGGCTGGTGCTGACCAACCACCACATCCTGCTCGACGGCTGGTCGATGCCCGTCCTGGTCAAGGAGCTGTTCGCGCTCTACCGGGGCGAGGGCGCGGCCCTGCCCCGGGTCACCCCGCACCGCGAGTACCTGGGCTGGCTGGCCGGCCAGGACCGGTCCGTCGCCGAGGACGCCTGGCGGCGGGCGCTGGACGGCCTGGCCGAGCCCACCCTGGTCGCCCCGGCGGACCGGGACGGCGCCGCCGGCACGCCCGACCGCGTCACCGCCGAGCTGCCGGCCGAGCTCACCGCCCGCCTCACGGCGGTGAGCCGGGCCCGCGGCACCACGCTCAACACCCTGCTCCAAGCAGCCTGGGCGCTGGTCGTCGGCCAGCTGACCGGCCGGGCGGACGTGGTCTTCGGCGGCACCGTCTCGGGCCGTCCGCCGCAGGTCGCCGGGATCGAGTCGATGATCGGCCTGTTCATCAACACGCTGCCGGTCCGGGTCGCGCTCGACCCGGCCGAGACGCTCGGCGCCCTGCTGGACCGGCTCCAGGAGCAGCAGGCCGCCCTGCTGGACCACCAGTACCTCGGCCTGACCGACCTCCAGCACGCCACCGGCCTCGGCGAACTTTTCGACACCCTGGTGGTGTTCGAGAACTACCCGCTCGACGCCGACGTGCTGGACTTCGGCCGCGGCCTGCGCGTCACCGACTTGGCCGGCCACGACGCGACGCACTACCCGCTGATCCTCACCGCCGTGCCCGGCGAGCGGCTCCAGCTGCGCCTGGACCACCGCACCGGCGCGTTCGACGCCGTCGCCGCGACCGCCCTGCTGGAGCGGGTGGCCGGTGTCCTCACCGCCGCCCCCGGCCTGCTGGACGCGCCCGTCGGCCGGATCCCGCTGCTCGCCGCCGAGGAGCGGGAGCGGCTGGTGCACGGGCTGAACGACACCCCGCGCAACCCCGGCGCGGCCGTGCCGGTGATCACCCGGCTCTTCACCGAGCTGGCCGGCTGGGCCCCCGCCGCCGAGGCCGTGGTCGCGGAGGCGGGCAGCCTCTCGTACGGCGAGCTCGACGCCCGGGCCAACCGCCTGGCGCACAAGCTGATCGCCGCCGGGGTCCGCCCCGAGGACCGGGTCGCGCTGCTGATGGAGCGCTCGCCCGAGCTGGTCGTCGCGATCCTCGGCGTGCTCAAGGCGGGCGGCGCGTACGTGCCGCTCGACCCGCGCTTCCCGGCCGCCCGGATGCGGCACATCCTGGCCGAGACGGGCGCCGCCGTGCTGATCGCCGACGCGGCGGACGACGTGGCCGGGTACGGCCTCGACGAGGACGCGGACCTGACCGTCCTGGAGGCCGCCGCCGCGCTCGCCGAGGGCCCCACCCACGACCCCGGCGTGGACGTCCGGCCCGGCCAGCTCGCCTACGTGATGTTCACCTCCGGCTCGACCGGCCTGCCCAAGGGCGTCGGCGTGACCCACCGCGACGTCGTCGCGCTCGCCGAGGACCGCCGCTTCGAGTCCGGCCACGAGCGGGTGCTGCTGCACTCGCCGACCGCCTTCGACGCCTCCACCTACGAGCTGTGGGTGCCGCTGCTCGGCGGCGGCCAGGTCGTCGTCGCCCCGGCCGGGGACCTCGACGCCGTCCGCCTGCGCGAGACCGTCACCCGGCACGGCGTCACCGCGCTGTGGCTGACCGCCGGCCTGTTCCGGCTGATCGCCGAGGACGGCCCCGGCTGCCTGGCCCGGGTCGGCCAGGTGTGGACCGGCGGCGACGTCGTGCCCGCCGCGGCCGTGCGCCGCGTCCTGGCGGCCTGCCCCGGCCTGACCGTGGTCGACGGCTACGGCCCGACCGAGACCACGACCTTCGCCACCACCCACCGGATCGGCTCCGCCGCCGAGGTGCCGGCCGCGGTCCCGATCGGCCGCCCGCTGGACGGCATGCGGGCGTACGTGCTGGACGCCGCCCTGCGGCCGGTCCCGCGCGGCGTCGCGGGCGAGCTGTACCTGGCCGGGGACGGCCTGGCCCGCGGCTACCTCGGCCGCCCCGGCCTGACCGCCGAGCGCTTCACCGCCGACCCGCACGGCCCGGCCGGCTCGCGTATGTACCGCACCGGCGACCTCGTGCGCTGGAACGCGGCGGACGCGCTCGACTACCTCGGCCGCACCGACGACCAGGTCAAGGTGCGCGGCTTCCGCATCGAACTCGGCGAGATCGAGGCCGTCCTGGCCCGGCACCCCGCCGTCGCCCAGGCCGCCGCGATGGTCCGCGAGGACGTCCCCGGCGACCAGCGGCTCGTCGCCTACCTGGTGGCCGCACCCGGCGCCCGGATCGAGCCGGCCGAGCTGCGCGCGCACACCGCCGACGGCCTGCCCGGCTTCATGGTGCCGTCCGCCTACGTCGCCCTGGAGACGCTGCCGCTGACCGGCAACGGCAAGGTGGACCGCCGCGCGCTGCCCGCGCCCGCGCTCACCGCCTCGGCCGGCCGCGCCCCGCGCACCCCGCAGGAGGAGATCCTGGCCGGACTGTTCGCCGGGATCCTCGGACTGCCCGCGGTCTCCGTCGACGACAGCTTCTTCGACCTCGGCGGGCACTCGCTCCTCGCCACCCGCCTGGTCAGCCGGATCCGCCCGGTGTTCGGCGTCGAGCTGGCCGTCCGCACGCTCTTCGAGGCGCCGACCGTCGCCGCGCTCGCCGAGCGGATCGCCGTGGCCGGGCACGCCCGCGCCGCGCTCACCGCCCGACCACGGCCGGAGGAGGTCCCGCTCTCCCCCGCCCAGCGCCGGCTCTGGTTCCTCAACCGCTTCGAGGGCGCCACCGCCTCCTACAACCTGCCGCTCGCGCTGCGGCTGGAGGGCGGGCTCGACCGGGCCGCGCTGACCGCCGCGCTCGGCGACGTCACGGACCGGCACGAGAGCCTGCGGACCGTCTTCCCCGAGTTCGACGGCCGCCCCCGCCAGTGGGTGCTGCCCGCCGGCACCACCGCGCTCAGCCTGCCGCTGACCGAACTCACCGACGGCGAGGGCGCGTTGGACGCCGCGCTGGCCGGGGCGATCGCCGCGGGCTTCGACCTCACCACCCAGCCCCCGCTGCGCGCCGAGCTGTTCCGGATCTCCGCCACCGAGCACGTGCTGCTCGTCGTGCTGCACCACATCGCCGGCGACGGCTGGTCCCTCGCGCCCTTCGCCCGCGACCTCGGCACCGCCTACGACGCCCGCCGGGCCGGCACCGCCCCCGCGTGGAAGCCGCTGCCCGTCCAGTACGCCGACTACACGCTCTGGCACGCCGAGGTGCTCGGCGACGAGGGCGACCCGGACAGCCCGCTGGCCCGTCAGGTCGAGCACTGGAAGCAGGCCCTCGCCGGGCTGCCCGAGGAGCTCGCGCTGCCCGCCGACCGGCCGCGCCCGGCCGACGTCAGCTACCGCGGCGAGTCCGTCCCGCTGGCGCTGCCGGCCGAGGTGCACGAGCGGATCGCCGCCGTCGCCCGCGCGCACGACGCGAGCGTCTTCATGGTCGTCCAGGCCGCCGTCGCCGCCCTGCTGCACCGGCTCGGCGCCGGGGACGACATCCCGCTCGGCAGCGTCATCGCCGGGCGCACCGACGAGGCGCTCGACGAGCTGGTCGGCTTCTTCGTCAACACCCTGGTGCTGCGCACCGACCTGACCGGCGACCCGACCTTCGCCGAGCTGCTGGCCCGCGTCCGGGAGAGCGACCTCGCCGCCTACGCCCACCAGGACGTGCCGTTCGAGCGCCTGGTCGAGGTGCTCAACCCGGTCCGCTCGCTGGCCCGCCACCCGCTGTTCCAGGTGATGCTGGCCTTCCAGAACAACGCGGCGGCCACCCTCGACCTGGACGGGCTGCGCGCCACCGCGCTGCCGGTGCGGCTGTCGGCGGCCAAGTTCGACCTGCTGTTCTCGCTGGAGGAGACCTTCACCGCCGACGGCGGCCCGGCCGGCCTGACCGGTGTCCTGGAGTACTCCGCCGACCTCTTCGACCGGACCACCGCCACGTCCCTCGGCGACCGCCTCGGCCGGCTGCTCGCAGCCGTCACCGCCGACCCGGACCTGCCCGTCGCCGCCGTCGAGGTGCTGACGGACGCCGAGCGCGCCCTGGTCCTGGACGGGTGGAACGACACCGCCCGCCCGGTCGCCGAGACCACCGTGCCGGAGCTGTTCCGCGCACAGGCCGCCCGCACCCCGCAGGCCCCGGCGGTGCTGCACGCCGGCACCGAACTGTCCTACGCCGAGCTCGACGCCCGCGCCAACCGGCTGGCCCGGCTGCTGATCGCCGAGGGCGCGGGCCCGGAGCGGTTCGTCGCGCTGACCCTGCCGCGCACCGCCGACCTGGTCGTGGCGCTGCTCGCGGTGCTCAAGTCCGGCGCCGCCTACCTGCCGGTCGACCCCGGCTACCCGGCCGACCGGATCGCCCACATGCTCGACGACGCGCGGCCCGCGCTGGTGCTCACCAGCACCGAAGCGGCCGGCGCGCTGCCCCCGGACGTCCCCGCGCTGCGGCTGGACGACCCGGCCGTGCGCGAGCGGCTCGCCGCCCTCCCGGACGGCGACGTCACCGACACCGAGCGGCCGCTCCCGCTGGACCCGCGCCACCCCGCGTACGTCATCTACACCTCCGGCTCCACCGGCCGCCCCAAGGGCGTCGTCATCCCGCACCGCAACGTCGCCGACCTCGCCGCCTGGGCGGCCTCCGACATCGGCCCCGAGCGCCTGTCCGACGTCCTCGCCGCGACCTCGCTCAACTTCGACGTGTCCGTCTTCGAGCTGTTCGGCCCGCTGCTGTCCGGTGGCCGGATCGAGCTGGTCCGCGACGTGCTCGCGCTGCTGGACGCACCCGAGGGCCGGCACTACGGCCTGGTCAGCGCCGTCCCGTCGGCGCTCGCCCACACCCTCGGCCAGGCCGGCGCCCCGCGCTTCGGCGCCGACCTCGTGGTGCTGGCCGGCGAGGGCCTGGCCGCGCACACCGCGGACGCGATCCGGGCCGCCGTGCCCGGCGCGCGCCTCGCCAACATCTACGGCCCCACCGAGGCCACCGTGTACGCCACCGCCTGGTACGAGGGCGAGGACGGCGCCGGGCGCACCCCGCCGATCGGCCGCCCCCGCCGCAACACCCGGGCGCTCGTCCTGGACGCCGGCCTGCGGCCGGTCCCGGCGGGCGTCGCGGGCGAGCTGTACCTGGCCGGCGAGGGCCTGGCCCGCGGCTACCTGAACCGCCCCGGCCTGACCGCCGAGCGCTTCGTCGCCGACCCGTACGGCCCGGCCGGCTCGCGGATGTACCGCACCGGCGACCTCGTGCGCCGCAACGCCGACGGCGAGATCGAGTACCTCGGCCGCACCGACTTCCAGGTCAAGGTGCGCGGCTTCCGGATCGAGCTCGGCGAGATCGAGGCCGTGCTCGCCAAGCACCCCGCCGTCGCCCAGGCGGCCGTCCTGGTCCGCGAGGACACCCCCGGGGACCAGCGCATCGTGGCCTACGTCGTCCCGGCGAACGGCGCCGAACCGGAGCCCGCCGAGCTGCGCGCGCGGGCCGCCGCCGCGCTGCCGGAGTACATGGTCCCGTCCGCCTTCGTCCCGCTGGAGCGGCTGCCGCTCAACCCGAACGGCAAGCTCGACCGGCGCGCCCTGCCCGCCCCCGACTTCGGGGCCGCGGCCGGGGCCGGGCGGGCCCCGCGCGACGAGCGCGAGGAGCAGCTGACCGGCCTGTTCGCCGAGGTGCTCGGCGTGCCGCGGGTCTCGATCGACGACGGCTTCTTCGACCTCGGCGGGCACTCGCTGCTCGCCACCCGGGTGGTCAGCCGGGTGCGGACCCTGTTCGGCGTCGAGCTGCCGGTGCGCGCCCTGTTCGAGACCCCGACCGTCGCCGCCCTCGGCGAGCGGATCGGCGCCGCGGGCCGGGCCCGGCAGGCGCTCACCGCCCGGGTGCGCCCGGAGTCGGTGCCGCTGTCCGCCGCGCAGCGCCGGCTGTGGTTCCTCAACCGCTTCGAGCAGCGCACCGGCACCTACAACCTGCCGCTCGCCGTCCGCCTCACCGGCCCGCTCGACGCCGCCGCCCTGGCCGCCGCCCTCGGCGACCTCACCGCGCGGCACGAGAGCCTGCGGACCGTCTTCCCGGACGCCGACGGCCGGCCGCGCCAGCAGGTGCTCCCCGCCGCCGGGGCGCGCCCGGTGCTGCACACCGCGCCGTACGACGCCGCGGCGCTCGCCGCGGCCGCCGCGCTGGACTTCGACCTCGCCGCCGAAGTGCCGCTGCGCGCCCACCTGTTCGCCGTCTCCGCCACCGAGCACGTGCTGCTCGTGGTGATCCACCACATCGCCGGCGACGGCTGGTCGATGGCCCCGATCGCCCGCGACCTCGCCGCCGCCTACGCGGCCCGACTGGACGGCCGCGCACCGGAGTTCACCCCGCTGCCGGTCCAGTACGCCGACTACACGCTCTGGCAGGCCGAGGTCCTCGGCGACGAGGCCGACCCGGCGAGCGAACTCGCCCGCCAGACCGGCTACTGGCAGCGCACCCTCGCCCGGCTGCCCGAGGAGCTGGCCCTGCCCGCCGACCGGCCGCGCCCGGCCGAGCAGAGCTTCCGCGGCGACACCGTGCCGCTGCACCTGCCCGCCGACGCGCACGCCGCGCTCACCGTGCTGGCCCGCGAGGCCAACGCGAGCGTCTTCATGGTCGTCCAGGCCGCCCTGGCCGCCCTGCTCGGCCGGCTCGGCGCCGGCGAGGACGTCCCGATCGGCTCGCCGATCGCCGGGCGCACCGACGAGGCCCTGGACGAGCTGGTCGGCTGCTTCGTCAACACCCTGGTGCTGCGCACCGACCTGACCGGCGACCCGACCTTCCGGGAGCTGGTCGGACGGGTCCGGGAGGCCGACCTCGCCGCCTACGCCCACCAGGACGTGCCGTTCGAGCGCCTGGTCGAGCTGCTCAACCCGGAGCGCTCGCTGGCCCGCCACCCGCTGTTCCAGGTGATGCTCTCGCTGCAGAACAACGCGGCGGCCGAGCTCGTCCTGCCCGGACTGGCCGTCGAGCCGCACCCGGCCGTGGTGGACGGCGCCAAGTTCGACCTGTCCTTCCAGCTGGCCGAGGAGTTCAGCGCCGACGGCGCGCCGGCCGGCGTCGGCGGCCGGATCGAGTACGCGACCGACCTGTTCGACCGGGACACCGCGGCCGTCCTCGCCGGGCGGTTCGCCCGCGCCGTGACCGCCCTGGTCACCGCGCCGGACCGGGCGCTGTCCGACCTCGACCTGCTCACCGCCGAGGAGCGCCGCCGCGTCCTCGTCGACTGGAACGACACCGCCCGCGAGGTGCCCGCCACCACGCTGCCCGCGCTGTTCGAGGCGCAGGCCGCCCGCACCCCCGGCGCCCCCGCCCTGACGGCCTCCGGCGAGCGGCTGACCTTCGCCGAACTCGACGCCCGCGCCAACCGGCTGGCCCGCCTGCTGGCCGGCCGGGGCATCGGCCCGGAGCGGTTCGTCGCCGTCGCCCTGCCGCGCACCGCCGACCTGGTCGTCGCGCTGCTCGCCGTCATGAAGGCCGGCGCGGCCTACGTCCCCGTCGACCCGGCGCTCCCGGCCGGGCGCATCGCCCAGCTGCTCCAGGACGCCGGCACCGCCGCCGTCATCACCGGCGACGGCGCCCGCGACGCACTGCCCGCCGGCCGCGGCGGCGAGCGGATCGACCTCGGCTCCCCGGCGGTCGTCCGCGAGCTGCGCGAGCTGGCCGGCACCCCGCTGACCGACGCCGGGCGCACCGCCGCCCTGCGGCCCGCGCACCCGGCGTACGTCATCCACACCTCCGGCTCGACCGGCAAACCCAAGGGCGTCGTCGTCCCGCACGCGGGCCTCGGCAACCTGTTCCACCACCACTTCACCGAGCTGTACGCGGCGGACATCGCCGCCGCCGGCCGCCCGCTGCGCGCGGCGCTCACCGCCGCCGTGTCCTTCGACGCCTCGCTCGACCCGGTGCTCTGGCTGGTCGCCGGCCACGAACTGCACCTCGTGGACGACGACACCCGGCGCGAGCCGCAGGCCCTGATCGGCTACGTCCGGGAGCACCGGATCGACTTCCTGGAGCTCACCCCGTCCTACGCCGAGCAGCTCGTCGAGCAGGGCCTGGTGCGGGACGCGTCGGCCCGGCCGCGGATCCTCGCCCTCGGCGGCGAGGCCGTGAGCCCGGCCCTGTGGCAGGAGCTCGCCCGCACCCCGGGCGTCACGGGCTACAACCTGTACGGCCCGACCGAGGCCACCGTCGACAGCGCCGCCGCGAGCACCGCGGACACCGCGCGGCCGCTGGTGGGCCGCCCGGTGGCCAACGCCCGCGCCCTCGTCCTCGACGAGCGCCTGCGGCCCGTCCCGGCGGGCGTCGCGGGCGAGCTGTACCTCGCGGGCGCCGGGCTCGCGCGCGGCTACCTCGGCCGCCCCGACCTGACCGCCGAACGCTTCACCGCCGACCCCTACGGCCCGGCCGGCAGCCGGATGTACCGCACCGGCGACGTCGTGCGCTGGACCGCCGACGGCCGGCTCGACTACCTCGGCCGCACCGACGACCAGGTCAAGATCCGGGGCTTCCGCATCGAACTCGGCGAGATCGAGACGGTGCTGGCCCACTACGAGGGCGCGCTGCGCTCGGCCGTGGTCGTCCGCGAGGACCAGCCCGGCATCAAGCGCCTGGTGGCGTACGTCGTACCGCGCGGCGGCGCCCTCGACGAGGCCGTGCTGCGCGCCCACCTGGCCGCCGCGCTGCCCGCGTACATGGTCCCGTCCGCCTTCGTCGCGCTCGACGAGCTGCCGCTGACGGTCAACGGCAAGCTCGACCGCCGCGCCCTGCCCGCGCCCGAGTACCGCGGCACCGGCCGCGGACGGCCGCCGCGCACGCCGGGCGAGGAGGTCCTGTGCGGGATCTTCCGCGACCTGCTGGGCGTGGCCGAGGTGTCCGTCGAGGACGGCTTCTTCGAGCTGGGCGGCGACAGCATCGTCTCCATCCAGCTGGTCAGCCGCGCCCGCAAGGCCGGGCTGGTCCTCACCGCCCGCGACGTGTTCCGGCACCGCACCCCGGAGGCGCTGGCCGCCGTCGCCGGCACCGCCGCCGCGCTGCCGGTGGAGGAGCCCGGGGCCGCGTACGGGCTCGTCCCGGAGACGCCGATCGTCGGGTGGCTACGCGAACTCGGCGGCGCCGTCGACGGGTTCAGCCAGACCATGGTCGTGCGGACGCCCGCCGGCGCCACCTTCGAGCGCCTGGCCGACGCGCTGCAGACGCTCCTGGACCACCACGACGTGCTGCGCGCCCGGCTGGTCCGCGGCGCCGACGCGTGGAACCTCGACGTCCCCGAGCCGGGCGTCGTCCGCGCCGCCGACGTCCTGCGCCGGGCCGAGACCGCCGACCTGGCCGCCGAGGCCCGCGCCGCCCAGCTGCGGCTCGACCCGGACGCCGGTGTGATGGTCCAGGCCGTCTGGTCAGAGCAGCAGGGCCGCCTGCTGGTGATGGCGCACCACCTGGTGGTGGACGGCGTTTCGTGGCGCATCCTGCTGCCGGACCTCGCCCACGCGTACGAGGGCACCGCTCTGGAGCCCGTCCCCACGTCCTTCCGCCGCTGGGCGCAGCAGCTCACCACGCTCGACCGCAGCACCGAACTCCCGCTCTGGCAGGCTCAGTTCGATGGCGAGGACGCACCGCTCGCGGAGCTGGACCCGGCCGTCCACACGGCGGCCACCGTCCGGCACCTGTCGCTGACCCTGCCGTCGGACGTCACCGGCACGCTGCTCACCGACACCGCCGCGCGCTTCCGCGCCACCGTCAACGACGTCCTGCTCGCCGGCTTCGCGCTCGCCGTGAACGCCTGGCGGGGCGACGACGCCACACAGGTCCTGGTGGAGCTGGAGGGCCACGGCCGCGAGAACGTCGTCGAGCACGCCGACACCACGCGCACGGCCGGCTGGTTCACCAGCATGTTCCCCGTCCGCCTCGACCCCGGCACGGCCACCGACCCGGCCCGCGCACTCAAGGCCGTCAAGGAGCAGCTGCACGCCCTCCCGGACAACGGCATCGGCTACGGCCTGCTGCGCGGTTCCCTGACCGACGCCCCGCGCCCGCAGCTCGGCTTCAACTACCTCGGCCGCTTCGCGGCGGGCGAGACGGACGCCGACTGGGCGCTGTGCACGGACATCGCGCTCGGCGACGGCCGCGACCCCGCCATGCCGCTCGCCCACGCCATCGACCTCAACGCGGCCACCCTCGACACCCCCGAGGGCCCGCAGCTCACCGCCGACTGGTCCTGGCCCGACGGCCTCTTCACCGAGGACCGCGTCCGCGAGCTCGCCGAGGCCTGGTTCACCGCCCTGCGCACCCTCGCGGCGACCGACGGCAGCGGCCTGACTCCGTCGGACGTCCGCCCGCTGGTCGAGGTCTCGCAGGAGCAGATCGACCGCCTGGAGGCCGACCACGGCCCCCTCGCCGATCTCCTGCCGCTCTCCCCCCTCCAGCAGGGCCTCTACTTCCACGCCACCTACGACACCGACGGCCAGGACGTCTACACCGTCCAACTCGCCCTCGACATCGAGGGATCCGTCGACCAGGACGCGCTGCGCTCGGCGCTGCGCACCCTCCTCGCCCGGCACCCGAACCTGCGCGCCGCCTTCCGCCAGGACGGCACCGCCGCGCCGCTCCAGGTGATCCCGGCGGACGTCGAACTCCCGCTGCGCGAAGTGGACTTCACCAACCTGCCCGAGGACGGTCGGGCGGCGGCGGCCGACCGGCTCACCGCCGAGGACCGCACCCGGCGCTTCGACCTCGACCGGCCCCCGCTGATGCGCTTCACCCTCATCAGCACCGCCGCCGACCGGCACCGGCTGGTCGTCAGCCACCACCACCTGCTGCTGGACGGCTGGTCCATGCCGGTCTTCCTCGGCGAGCTGTTCGCCCTCTACGGCGCGCGCGGCGACGCCGCCGGGCTCGCCCGGGTGACGCCCTACCGCGACTACCTGGACTGGATCGCCGGCCAGGACCGCACCGCCGCCGAGGCCGCCTGGCGGCAGGTGCTGGACGGGCTGGAGGAGCCGACGCTGCTCGCCGCCCCCGACCCGTCCCGCGCCCCCGTCCTGCCGGTCCGCACCCGGCTGGAGCTGCCCGAGGAGCGGACGGCCGCGCTGGCCCGCTTCGCCCGGGAGCGCGGGGTCACCGTCAACACCGTGGTCCAGGCCGCGTGGGCGATGGTGGTGGGCCGCCTGACCGGTCGCGACGACGTGGTCTTCGGCGGGACGGTCTCGGGCCGTCCGCCACAGGTCCCGGGCATCGAGTCGATGGTCGGCCTGTTCATCAACACCCTGCCGGTGCGCGTGGCGCTCGACCCCGCGGAGCGCTTCGGCGCGCTGCTGGAACGCCTCCAGGACCAGCAGGCCGGGCTCATGGACCACCAGTACCTGCCGCTCGCCGACCTCCAGCGGATCGCCGGGCTCGGTGAACTCTTCGACACCCTCGTGGTGTTCGAGAACTACCCGCTCGACGCCGACGGGCTGCGCACGGCCGCCGGCGGGCTCGGCATCGTGGGCGGCGACAACCACGAGTCCACGCACTACCCGCTGAGCCTCACCGTGAGCCTCGGCCGCTCCCTCGGCCTCGACCTCGCGCACCGGCCCGACCTGCTCTCGCAGGAGCGGGTGGACGGGCTCGCCGCGACCTTCGTCCGCCTGCTCGGCGAGGCCGCCGCGCTCGCGGAGGAGCCGGTCGGGCGGCTGCGGCTGGGCGAACCGGCGGGCGAGGCGCTGGTCCTCGGCACGTGGGCCGGTTCGGCGCAGGCGGCGCCGGTGCTGGAGTCGCTGCTCGGGCGCTTCGCCCGGCAGGTCGCGGCGACGCCGGACGCCACCGCCGTCATCAGCGGCGATGAGCGGCTCACCTACGCCGAACTCGACGCCCGCTCCAGCCGGTTGGCACGCCTGCTCGTCGAGCACGGCGCCGGGGCGGAGGGCTACGTCGCCGTCGCCCTGCCGCGCACCGCGGACCTGCTCGTCGCGCTGCTCGCCGTCCAGAAGTCCGGCGCCGGCTACGTCCCCCTCGACCCCCAGCACCCCGCCGAGCGCCTCGGCTACGTCCTGGAGGACGCCCGGCCCTCGCTCCTGCTCACGACGCGGGAGACCGCCGCCGCCCTCCCGGCGACCGGCACCCCGGTGCTGTTGCTCGACGACGCGGCGGTCTCCGAGCAGCCGGACGGGCCTCTTGAGCTGGTCCACGACGGCCGGACGCCCGCGTACGCGATCTACACCTCCGGCTCCACCGGACGCCCCAAGGGCGTCGTCATCCCCCGCGCCGCGCTCGACAACTTCCTCACCGACATGTCGGCACGGGTGCCGATGGACGGCACCGACCGCCTCGTCGCGGTCACCACCGTCTCCTTCGACATCGCCGCCCTGGAGCTCTACCTCCCGCTCCTCAGCGGCGCCGCCGTGGTGGTGGCGAGCAAGGACGAGGTCCTCGACCCCGAAGCCCTCGCCGCCCTCATCACCAAGACCGACGCCACCGTCCTCCAAGCCACCCCCTCCCTCTGGCAGACGCTCACCGCCCAGGTACCGCAGGCGCTTACCGGCCTCCGGATGCTCGTCGGCGGCGAAGCGGTACCGGGTGCGCTCGCCGAGGCGATGGCCTCGGCCGGGCGGTCGGTGCTCAACGTGTACGGCCCGACGGAGACGACCATCTGGTCCACCACCGCCGTCCTGGACGGCCAAACGGCCAGCCCCTCCATCGGCCGCCCGATGCTCAACACCCGCGCCTACATCCTCGACTCGGCCCTGCGCCCCGTCCCGGAAGGCACCCCCGGCGAGCTCTACCTCGCCGGCGCCGGCCTCGCCCGCGGCTACCTCGGCCGCCCCGCCCTCACCGCCGAACGCTTCACCGCCGACCCCCACGGCACCCCCGGCACCCGCATGTACCGCACCGGCGACCTCGCAAAGTGGGCCCAAGACGGCACCATCGACTACCTCGGCCGCACCGACTTCCAGGTCAAGGTCCGCGGCTTCCGCATCGAACTCGGCGAAATCGAATCCGTCCTCGTCAAACACGACAGCGTCACCCGCGCCGCCGTCGTCGTCCGCGAAGACCGCCCCGGCGTCAAGCTGCTGGTCGGCTACGTCGTGCCGGACGGCACCGCCGACCCGGCCGGGCTGCGCGCCCACGTGGCCGCCGAGCTCCCGGACTACATGGTCCCGGCGACGATCGTCCTGCTGGATGCGCTGCCGCTCAACACCAACGGCAAGCTCGACCGCAAGGCCCTCCCCGCCCCCGACTTCGCCGACCGCGCACCCGGCCGCGCCCCCGCCACCGAACGCGAGAAACTCCTCGCCACCCTCTTCGCCGACGTCCTCGGCCTGCCCGAAGTCGGCGCCGACGACAGCTTCTTCGCCCTCGGCGGCGACAGCATCACCTCCGTCCAGCTGGTGGGCCGCGCCCGCCTGGCCGGCCTGGTGCTGACGCCCCGCGAGGTCTTCCGGCACAAGACGGTCGAGGCGCTGGCCGCCGCCCTGCCCGAGTCCCCGGCCGAGCTCGCGCTCGCGCCCGACCCGGAGGGCGCGGACCCGGCGGTCGGCGCGCTCCCGGCCACCCCGATCATCCGCTGGCTGCGCGAACTCGGCGGCCGCATCGACGGGTTCAACCAGTCGGTGCTCGCGCCGGTGCCCGCCGGGCTCACCGCGGACGTGCTGGCCGCCGTGCTCCAGGCCGTCCTGGACCACCACGACGCGCTGCGCGCCCGCCTGGTCCGCGGCCCGTCGGCCTGGACCCTGGAGGTGCCGCCGAAGGGCGCGCCGACGGCCGCCGGCCTGATCCACCGGGTCGACGTCGCCGGCCTCACCGAGGCCGAGGCCGCCGCCCGGCTGGACGCCGAGGGCCGCGCCGCCCAGGACCGGCTCGACCCGGACGACGGCGTCATGGTCCAGGCGGTCTGGTTCGACGCCGGCCCGCAGGCCCTCGGCCGGCTGCTGCTCGTCCTGCACCACCTGGTGGTCGACGGCGTCTCCTGGCGGATCCTGATGCCGGACCTGATGGCCGCGTACGAGGCCGTCGCGGCCGGCCGGGAGCCCGTCCTGGAGCCGGTGTGGACCTCCTTCCGGGCCTGGGCCCGCGGCCTCGCCCGCGCCGCCCTCACCCCGGAGCGGACCGCCGAACTCCCGGTCTGGACCGCCATGCTGGCCGGCTACCAGGAGCCCCCGCTGGGCACCAGGGCGCTCGACCGCACCCGCGACCTCGCGGCCGGCGCCCGGCAGTACACCGTGACGCTGCCCGCCGACGTCACCGGCCCGCTGCTGTCCACCGTGCCCAGCGTGCTCGGCACCGGCGTCAACGAGGTGCTGCTCACCGCGTTCGCGCTCGCCGTCACCGGCTGGGACCGCGCCCGCGGCCGGGAGCGGTCGGCCGGCGTCCTGCTGGACCTGGAGGGCCACGGCCGCGAGGAACTGCTCGCCGGGGTCCTGCCGGACGCCGACGTCTCGCGGACGGTCGGCTGGTTCACCAGCATGTTCCCGCTGCGGCTCGACCCCGGCGTCGCCGCCGCCGACTGGCCGGAGCTGCTGGCCGGCGGCCCCGCCGCCGGACGGGCCCTGGCCGCGGTGGCCGGACAGCTCGCCGTCCTGCCCGACAACGGCGCCGGGTACGGGCTGCTGCGCCACCTCAACCCGGAGACGGCGGGCGTGCTCGCCGCCCTCCCCGAGCCGCAGCTCGGCTTCAACTACCTGGGCCGCTTCGGCGCCGGGGACGGCGAGGACGACGGCGACGGCGGCCTCGGCGGCAGCGACGCCGCGATGCCCGCCGGCCACGCCCTGGAGCTCAACTCGCTGGCCCAGGACCGCCCGGACGGCCCGCACCTGGTGGCCTCCTGGAGCTGGCCCGGCGAGCTGTTCGCCGAGGACGAGGTCGCCGCCCTGGCCGCCGCGTGGTTCTCGGCCCTGCGGGCGCTGGTCGCCCACGCCGCGGACCCCTCGGCCGGACCGGTCGAGGCCCTCGCGCCCCGGCCCGCCGCACCGGCTCCCTCGGCTGCACGGCCCGCACCGCTGCTGGATCTCGACCAGGACGAGATCGACGCGTTCGAAGAAGACTTCGAGTTCTGAGTTGGAGAGAAGCGACATGACCAAGGCAGCGACCACGGCAGCGACCACGGCGGCGCCGATGGCGGCGACGACCAAGGCCAAGCCACGCATCGAGAGCATCCTGCCGCTCTCTCCGCTCCAGCAGGGCCTGCTGTTCCACGCCCGCTACGACACCCAGGGCCCGGACGTCTACACGATGCAGCTCGCGCTGGACATCGAGGGCGAGCTGGACACCGACGCGCTGCGCGGCGCCTGCGCCGCCCTGCTGCGCCGGCACGCCGGCCTGCGGGCCGCGTTCCGGTACCGCAAGAACGGCGAGCCGGTCCAGCTGATCCCGTTCGAGGTCGCCCCGGACTTCACCGTCGTCGACCTCACCGGCCGACCATCCGGCGCGTGGGCGCACGCCGCCGAGGCCGTCGCGGCCGAGGACCGCGCCCGCCGCTTCGACCTCGCCCGCCCGCCGCTGATCCGCTTCACCCTGGTCTCCCAGGGCGCGGACCGGCACCGGTTCCTCGTCACCGTGCACCACATCCTGGTCGACGGCTGGTCCCGGGCGACGGTCATCGGCGAACTCTTCGAGCTGTACGGGCTGCTGCGGCGCGGCTCCGACGAGCGCGCGCTGCCGCCCGTCGCCCCCTACCGCGACTACCTCACCTGGGTGGCCGCCCAGGACCGCGCCACCGCCGAGGCCGCCTGGCGGGAGGTGCTCGGCGGGCTGGAGGAGCCGACGCTGCTCGCCGCCCCCGACCCGTCCCGCGCACCGGTCGTCCCGGTGGCCACCCGGGCGGAGCTGCCGACGGCGCAGACCGCCGCCCTGGTCCGCTGGGCCCGCGAGCACGGCGTCACCGTCAACACCGTCGTGCAGGCGGCCTGGGCGATCGTCCTCGGGCGGCTCACCGGCCGCGACGACGTGGTCTTCGGCGGGACGGTCTCGGGCCGTCCGCCCCAGGTCGCGGGCATCGAGTCGATGGTCGGCCTGTTCATCAACACCCTGCCGGTGCGCGTGGCCCTCGACCCGGCCGAGACCTTCGGCGCCCTGCTGGAGCGCCTTCAGGACCAGCAGGCCGGGCTCATGGACCACCAGTACCTCGGCCTCAGCGACGTTCTGCGCACCGCCGGACACGGCGAACTCTTCGACACCCTGCTCGTGTTCGAGAACTACCCGGTGGACACCGAGGGCCTGCGCCGCTCGGCGGGCGGCCTCGGCGTCGTCGACGGCCGCAACCACGAGGGCACCCACTACCCGCTGAGCCTCACCGTCGGCCTCGGCGGCACGCTGGCGCTGGACCTCGCGCACCGGCCCGACCTGCTCTCGCAGGAGCGGGTCGACGGGCTCGCCGCCGCGCTGCTGCGCCTGCTCGGCGAGGCGGCTTCGGTGGCCGAACTGCCCGTCGGGCGGCTGCGGTTGTCGGACGGGACCCGGGTGCTCGACGCGTGGGCCGGTTCGGCGCAGGCGGCGCCGGTGCTGGAGTCGCTGCTCGGGCGCTTCGCCCGGCAGGTCGCGGCGACGCCGGACGCCACCGCCGTCATCAGCGGCGATGAGCGGCTCACCTACGCCGAACTCGACGCCCGCTCCAGCCGGTTGGCACGCCTGCTCGTCCAGCACGGCGCCGGGGCGGAGGGCTACGTCGCCGTCGCCCTGCCGCGCACCGCGGACCTGCTCGTCGCGCTGCTCGCCGTCCAGAAGTCCGGCGCAGGCTACGTCCCCCTCGACCCCCAGCACCCCGCCGAGCGCCTCGGCTACGTCCTGGAGGACGCCCGGCCCTCGCTCCTGCTCACCACCCGGGCCACGGCGGAGGGCCTGCCCGGCACGCCGACGCTGCTGCTCGACGATGCGGCAGTGCGGGAGCAGCTCGCCGCCCAGTCCGCCGAACCGCTCCGGCTTCAGCACGACGGCCGGACGCCCGCGTACGCGATCTACACCTCCGGCTCCACCGGACGCCCCAAGGGCGTCGTCATCCCCCGCGCCGCGCTCGACAACTTCCTCACCGACATGTCGGCACGGGTCCCGATGGACGGCACCGACCGCCTGATCGCCGTCACCACCGTCTCCTTCGACATCGCCGCCCTGGAGCTCTACCTCCCCCTCCTCAACGGCGCCGCCGTCGTCATCGCGAGCAAGGACGAGGTCCTCGACCCCGAAGCCCTCGCCGCCCTCATCACCAAAACCGACGCCACCGTCCTCCAAGCCACCCCCTCCCTCTGGCAGAGCCTGACCGCCGACGTCCCGGATGCCCTGGCCGGCCTGCGCATGCTCGTCGGCGGCGAGGCTGTGCCCGGTGCCCTGGCCCAGGCCATGGCCGCCACCGGGCGGTCCGTCCTGAATGTCTACGGGCCCACCGAGACCACCATCTGGTCCACCACCGCCGTCCTGGACGGCACCACGGCCAGCCCCTCCATCGGCCGCCCGATGCTCAACACCCGCGCCTACATCCTCGACTCGGCCCTGCGCCCCGTCCCCGAAGGCACCCCCGGCGAGCTCTACCTCGCCGGCCACGGCCTCGCCCGCGGCTACCTCGGCCGCCCCGCCCTCACCGCCGAACGCTTCACCGCCGACCCCCACAGCACCCCCGGCACCCGCATGTACCGCACCGGCGACCTCGCAAAGTGGGCCCAAGACGGCACCATCGACTACCTCGGCCGCACCGACTTCCAGGTCAAGGTCCGCGGCTTCCGCATCGAACTCGGCGAAATCGAATCCGTCCTCGTCAAACACGACAGCGTCACCCGCGCCGCCGTCGTCGTCCGCGAAGACCGCCCCGGCGTCAAACTGCTGGTCGGCTACGTCGTCCCCGCCGCAGGTACGACCCCGGACCCGGCCGCCCTGCTGGCCCACATCGCCGCCGACCTGCCCGACTACATGGTCCCCGCCACGATCGTCACCCTCGACGCCCTGCCGCTCAACACCAACGGCAAACTCGACCGCAAAGCCCTCCCCGCCCCCGACTTCGCCGACCGCGCACCCGGCCGCGCACCCGCCACCGAACGCGAGAAACTCCTCGCCACCCTCTTCGCCGAAGTCCTCGGACTGCCCGACGTCGGCGCCGACGACGACTTCTTCGCCCTCGGCGGCCACTCGCTCCTCGCCACCCGCCTGATCAGCCGGATCCGCGCCGAGCTCGACGTCGAACTGCCCGTCCGGGCCCTCTTCGAGGCGCCGACCGTGGCCGCCCTCGCCGAGCGGGTCGGCGGCGCCGACCGCGCCCGCCAGGCGCTCACCGCCCGCCCGCGGCCCGCCGCCGTCCCGCTCTCCCCCGCCCAGCGGCGGCTCTGGTTCCTCGGCCGGTTCGAGGACGCCGGCGGCACCTACAACCTGCCGATGGCGATCCGCATCTCCGGCGAGCTGCACGTCCCGGCGCTGCGCGCGGCCCTCGCCGACGTCGTCACCCGGCACGAGAGCCTGCGGACCGTCTTCCCGGACACCGACGGCGACCCCCGCCAGCACGTCCTCGCCCCCGCCGAGGCCGCGCCGGCCGTCCCGGTCGTCGGCGTCACCGAGGAGGAGCTGCCCCGGGCGCTCGCCGCCACCGCCGCCCGGGACTTCGACCTCACCCGCGAGATCCCGCTCCGCGCCCGCCTGTTCGCCCTCGACGGCACCGAGTACGTGCTGCTGCTCGTGATCCACCACATCGCGGCCGACGGCTGGTCGATGGCCCCGCTCGCACGCGACCTCTCCACCGCCTACCGCGCCCGCCGCGGCGGCACCGCACCCGACTGGCAGCCGCTGCCCGTCCAGTACGCCGACTACACGCTGTGGCGCCACGAGGTGCTCGGCGACGAGCACACCGCCGGCGGCGAACTCGCCCGCCAGATCGAGCACTGGCGCACCACCCTGGCCGGCCTCCCCGAGGAACTGGCCCTGCCCACCGACCGCCCCCGCCCGCCCGAGATGACCCACCGCGGCGGCACCGTCGGGCTCACCGTGCCCGCGGACGTCCACCGCGCGCTCGCCGTCCTGGCCCAGGGCCACCGCGCGAGCGTCTTCATGGCCGCCCAGGCCGCACTCGCCGCCCTGCTCACCCGCCTCGGCGCGGGCGAGGACGTCCCGCTCGGCACCCCGGTGGCCGGCCGCACCGACCAGGCGCTCGACGAGCTCGTCGGCTTCTTCGTCAACACCCTCGTGCTGCGCACCGACACCTCCGGCGACCCGACCTTCCGCGAGCTGCTCGACCGCGTCCGCGAGGCCTCGCTGGCCGCCTACGCCCACCAGGACGTCCCGTTCGAGCAGCTCGTCGAGGTGCTCAACCCGGGCCGCTCGCTGGCCCGCCACCCGCTGTTCCAGGTGATGCTCTCCTTCCAGAACACCGCCGAGGCGAGCCTCGACCTGGACGGGCTGCGCACCACGTCCCAGCCGGTCGGCCTGCGGATGTCCAACTTCGACCTGTCCCTCGTGCTCGCCGAGCGCTTCACCGCCGACGGCACGCCGGACGGCCTCGCGGGCGGCGTCGAGTACGCCACCGACCTGTTCGACCGGGAGACCGCCCAGGACCTCGCCGACCGCTTCGTGCGGCTGCTCGCCGCGCTGGTCGCCGACCCGGACCGGCCGCTCTCCGCCCTCGACCTGCTCACCGCGCACGAGCGCCGGCGCGTCCTCGTCGAGTGGAACGACACCGCGAGCGACCACCCCACCGGCACCGTCCCCGGCCTCTTCGAGGCGGCCGCCGCCCGCACCCCCGACGCCACCGCCCTGGTCTTCCGGGACACCGCGCTCACCTTCGCCGAACTCGACGCCTGGGCCAACCGGCTGGCCCGCCGGCTCGTCGCCGACGGCGTCCGGCCCGAGCAGGTCGTCGCCGTGCGGCTGCCGCGCTGCGCCGAGCACGTCGTCGCGCTGCTCGCGGTCATGAAGGCGGGCGCCGTCTACCTGCCGGTCGACCGCGACTACCCGGCCGACCGCATCGCCCACATGACCGACGACGCCCGCCCGGTCGCCGAACTCGCCGACCCCGCCGAGGTGCTGGCCGTCCGGGACGACGCCCGGTGGTCCGCCGCCCCGCTCACCGCCGCCGAGCGCTCCGGCGCCCCGCGCCCCGACAACGCCGCGTACGTCATCTACACCTCCGGCTCCACCGGCCGCCCCAAGGGCGTCACCGTGCAGCACCGCAGCGTCGTCAACCTCTACCACGACCACTTCGAGCGCCTCTACGCCCGCGAGATCGCCTCGACCGGCGGGCGCCGGCTCAAGGCCGCGCTGGCCGCGTCGTTCTCCTTCGACGCCGCGATCGACCCGCTGCTGTGGCTGCTGCGCGGCCACGAACTGCACCTGATCGACGACGAGGCCCGGCACGACCCCGCCGCGCTCGCCGCCTACGCGCGCCGGGTCGGCGGCATCGACCACTTCGACACCACCCCCGGCCACTACCAGCAGCTCCACGAACTCGGCCTCACCACCGACGAATCCGCCCGCCCGCTGGTCGTCGCCCTCGGCGGCGAGGCGCTCGGCGAGGCCCTGCGCGCCGAACTCGCCGGGATCGACGGCGTGGTGACCTACAACCTGTACGGGCCCACCGAGACCACCGTCGACGCCGTCGGCCAGCGGATCACCGACGCCGGCCGGGTGCTGATCGGCCGCCCGCTCGACAACTACCGGGCGTACGTCCTGGACGCGGCCCTGCGCCCGGTCGCCCCCGGCGTGCCCGGCGAGCTGTACCTGGCCGGCGCCGGACTCGCGCGCGGCTACCTCGGCCGCCCCGGCCTCACCGCCGAACGCTTCACCGCCGACCCGTACGGCCCGGCCGGCGCCCGCATGTACCGCACCGGCGACCTCGCCCGCTGGACCCGCGACGGCCGCCTCGACTGCCTAGGCCGGGCCGACGACCAGGTCAAGGTGCGCGGCTTCCGGATCGAGCTCGGCGAGGTCACCGCCGCCATCGAGGCCCACCCCGACGTCGCCGTCGCGGCCGTCGTCGTCCGCGAGGACCGCCCCGGCATCCGCGAGCTGGTCGGCTACGCCGTCCCCGCCGCCGGGCGCGCCGTGCCCGCCGCCGAGGAGCTGCGCCGCGTGCTCGGCGAGCGGCTGCCCGACTACATGGTCCCGGCCGCGATCGTCCCGCTCGACCGCCTCCCGCGCACCGTCAACGGCAAGCTCGACCGCGCCGCCCTGCCCGCCCCCGGCCCGCGCGCCGCCGGCACCGGCCGGGCGCCGCGCACCGCGCAGGAGAAGGCGCTGTGCGCGATCTACGCCGAGGTCCTCGGGCTGGAGAGCGTCTCGATCGACGACGGCTTCTTCGACCTCGGCGGCCACTCGCTGCTCGCCGTGCGGGTCGCCGGCCGGGTCCGCGCCCGGCTCGGCGCCGAACTCCCCGTCCGCACCCTGTTCGAGGCACCGACCCCGGCCGCCCTCGCCGAACGCCTCGGCGACGCCGCGAGCACCCGCCCGGCGCTGACCGCCCGGGTGCGGCCCGAGCCCGTGCCGCTGTCCGCCGCCCAGCGGCGGCTCTGGTTCCTCGACCGCTTCGAGGGCCCCGGCGCGACCTACAACCTGCCGATCGCCGTCCGCCTCACCGGGCCGGTCGTCCCGCCGGCTCTTGAGGCGGCCCTCGCCGACGTCACCGCGCGGCACGAGAGCCTGCGGACCGTCTTCCCCGACGCCGACGGGCGGCCGCAGCAGCTGATCCTGCCCGCCGACGCGGCCCGGCCGGAGCTGCTCCGCGCGCCGTACAGCGCCGAGGCGGTCGCGGCGGAGGCCGGGCGCGGCTTCGACCTGGCGCGCGAACTGCCTCTGCGGGCCGGACTGTTCACCGTCTCGGACGAGGAGCACGTGCTGCTGGTGGTCGTGCACCACATCGCGGCGGACGGCTGGTCGATGGCACCGCTGGCCCGCGACCTGTCGGTGGCGTACGCGGCCCGACTGGGCGGCACCGCACCGGAGTTCACGCCGCTGCCGGTCCAGTACGCCGACTACACGCTGTGGCAGGCCGAGGTCCTCGGCGACGAGCACGACCCGGCCGGCGAGCTCAACCGGCAGGTCGACTACTGGCGCACGGCGCTCGCCGGACTGCCCGAGGAACTCCCGCTGCCCACCGACCGGCCCCGCCCGGCCCGGATGAGCTACCGCGGGGACACCGTCACGTTCACGGTCCCCTCCTCGGTTCATGGTCACCTCGCGGCGCTGGCCAAGGAGACGGGCACCAGCCTCTTCATGATCGCCCAGGCCGCACTCGCCACGCTGCTGCACCGCCTCGGCGGCGGCGACGACATCCCGCTCGGCAGCGTCATCGCCGGACGGACGGACGAGTCGCTCGACGACCTCGTCGGCTTCTTCGTCAACACGCTCGTGCTGCGCAACGACCTCTCGGGGCGGCCGAGCTTCCGCAAACTGCTGCGCCGCGTACGGGAGACGGACCTCGCGGCGTACGCCAACCAGGACGTGCCGTTCGAGCGCCTCGTCGAGATCCTCAACCCCGAGCGCTCGATGGCCCGGCACCCGCTGTTCCAGGTCATGCTCGCGTTCCAGAACACCGGCGCGGCGACGCTCGACCTCGCGGGGGTGCGGGCGGCACCGCACGAGGCGACGTTCGACGCGGCCAAGTTCGACCTGACCTTCCAGCTCGCGGAGTCGGAGGAGGGGCTGGCGGGCAGTGTCGAGTACGCCGTCGACCTGTTCGACCGGGCGACGGCGGAGGCGTTGGGTGCGCGGCTCGTCGCGGTACTGGAGGCCGTCGCGGCGGACCCGTCGGTCCGGGTCGGTGACGTCGACGTCCTGACCGGGGACGAGCGCGGGCTCGTCCTCGGCGAATGGGCCGGCATCGATCGGGAGTTGGCCCCGGCGACCTTCCACGGGCTGTTCGAGGCCGCTGTCGACGCCACGCCGTCGGCGCCCGCGATCGCGAGTGGCGAGCTCGTCCTGTCGTACGCGGAGGTGGAGGAGCGGGCCAACCGGCTCGCGCACTGGCTGCGCGCCCAGGACGTGGGGGCGGAGAGCATCGTCGCGCTGCTGCTGCCGCGATCCGTCGACATCGTCATCGCCCAGCTCGGTGTGCTGAAGGCGGGGGCGGCGTACCTGCCGATCGACCCCGACTACCCCAGCGACCGCATCACCTACATGCTCGACGACGCCAAGCCCGCACTCGTCCTGCACGAACTCCCCCCTGTTGAGGGTGAATCCGCCCAGCGGCCTTCCGCGGAGATCAACGCGGCCAACCCGGCGTACCTGATCTACACCTCCGGCTCCACCGGCCGCCCCAAGGGCGTCGTCGTCACCCACACCGGCATCGCCGCCTTCGCCACCGCCGAACTCGACCGCTTCGACGTCACGTCGGACAGCCGCGTCCTGCAGTTCGCCTCACCGAGCTTCGACGCCTCGGTGTTGGAACTCGTCATGACCTTCGCCGCCGGCGCCACCCTCATCGTCCCCCCGCCCGGCCCGCTCGCCGGAGACGTCCTCGCCGACGTCCTCACCACCGAACGCGTCACCCACTCCCTCATCCCCCCGGCAGCCCTCGCCAGCGTCCCCGCCGGCGACTTCCCCCACTTCCGCAGCCTCATCGTCGGCGGCGACGCCACCTCGGCAGAGCTGGTCGACCGCTGGGCCCCCGGCCGCCGCATGACCAACGCCTACGGCCCCACCGAATCCACCGTCGCCGCCACCATCTCCACACCGCTCGCCCCAGGCACGGGTGTGCCCTCGATCGGCACCCCCATCCCCAACACCCGCACCCTCATCCTCGACGAACACCTCCGGCCCGTCCCGCCCGGCATCCCCGGCGAGCTCTACCTCACCGGCCACGGCCTCGCCCGCGGCTACCTCCGCCGCCCCGCCCTCACCGCCGAACGCTTCACCGCCGACCCCCACGGCACCCCCGGCACCCGCATGTACCGCACCGGCGACCTCGCCCGCTGGACCCCCGACGGACACCTCGACTACCTCGGCCGCACCGACGACCAAGTCAAAATCCGCGGCTTCCGCATCGAACTCGGCGAAATCGAAACCGTCCTCGTCAAGCACGACAGCGTCACCCGCGCCGCCGTCGTCGTCCGCGAAGACCAGCCCGGCCTCAAGCGCCTCGTCGCCTACATCGTCCCCGCCACCCCCGCCACCCTCGACACCGAAGCCCTCCGCGCCCACCTCGCCGCCGCCCTGCCCGACTACATGGTCCCGTCCGCCTTCGTCACCCTCGACGCCCTCCCCCTGAGCGTCAACGGCAAGCTCGACCGCAAGCAACTCCCGGCCCCCGCAGCCGAGTCGGCGACCACTGCGCGCGGCCCGCGCTCGGCGCAGGAGGAGGTGCTGTGCGGCCTGTTCGCCGAGGTCCTGAAGGTGGACCGGGTGGGCATCGACGACAGCTTCTTCGAGCTGGGCGGCGACAGCATCACCTCCATCCAGCTGGTCAGCCGGATCCGGTCCGTCCTCGGCGTGAAGCTCGGCAACCGGGGCATCTTCGAGACGCCGACCGTCGCCCGCCTCGCCGAGAAGCTCGGCACCGGCCAGGACGGCGACGGCTTCGAGGTGCTGCTGCCGCTGCGCACCGGCGGCGACCGCCGCCCGCTGTTCTGCGTGCACGGCGCCGGCGGCCTCAGCTGGCCGTACTCGTCGCTCCTCAGGCACATCTCCGCCGAGTACCCGGTCTACGGCCTCCAGGCCCGCGGCCTGGACGGCGCGGACGCCCGCATCGCGACCAGCGTCGCGGAGATGGCCGCGGACTACGTCGAGCAGATCCGCGCGGTACAGCCCGAGGGGCCGTACCACCTGGTCGGCTGGTCCTTCGGCGGGCTGGTTGCGCACGAGGTGGCCACCCTGCTCGTCGAGCAGGGCGCCGAGGTCGCCCTGCTCGCCAACCTCGACCAGACCCCGTTCGACGAGTCCTGGACGACCGACGAGGGCTACACCAAGCCCACCGAACGGGACGTCCTGGAGACGCTGCTCGACTTCGTCGGCTACGACCTCGACGAGATCCGCTCCCGCCCCCTGGACCACCAGCGGGCGATGGAGCTGATCCGCGGCCGGGACAGCGCGCTCGGCAGCCTCTCGGAGCAGCACATCACCGCCTTCGTGAAGGTCGGCGTCAACAACCACGCGCTGAGCGACGGCTACCGGCCGCGCCGCTTCGACGGCGAGCTGCTGCTGTTCGTCTCGACGGTCGGCACCGACGACCCCGAGGCGCGGATCGCGGCCTCCGCGGCGGCCTGGCGGCCGCACGTGGCCGGCCGCATCACCACCCACCCGGTGCACGCGCACCACGGCCACCTGCTCCAGCCGGAGCCGGCGGCCGAGATCGGCCGCGTCCTGCTCGCCCGGCTGACCTCCGTCAACTGACCACCTCACACAGCAAAGGAGCCGTCATGGAAACGGCGATCTCGGCGGAGGGCCTCCGCAAGCGTTACGGCGACCACCAGGCGCTCGACGGCATCGACCTGGAGGTGCCGGCCGGCACCATCCTCGGCGTGCTCGGCCCCAACGGCGCCGGCAAGACCACCACCGTGCGCATCCTCACCACCCTGCTCGCGCCGGACGAGGGGCGGGCCACCATCGCCGGCTTCGACCTGCACACCCAGGCCAAGCAGATCCGCGCGAACGTCGGCCTCACCGGCCAGTACGCGGCCGTCGACGAGCGGCTCACCGGCCGCGAGAACCTCCAGCTGATCGGCCGCCTGCTGCGCCTCGGCCGGCGCGGCGCCAAGGCCAGGGCCGACGAGCTGCTGGAGAAGTTCGACCTGACGGCCGCGGCCGGGCGCCCGGCGAAGACGTACTCGGGCGGCATGCGCCGGCGCCTCGACCTGGCCGCGAGCCTGGTCGCCGCGCCGCCGGTGCTGTTCCTGGACGAGCCGACCACCGGGCTCGACCTGACCAGCCGGCTCGCGCTCTGGGACATGATCAACGAACAGGTCCGCAACGGCGTGACCGTCCTCCTCACCACCCAGTACCTGGAGGAGGCCGACCAGCTCGCCGACTCGATCGTGGTCATCGACAAGGGCGTCGTGATCGCCGACGGCACCCCGGACGAGCTCAAGCGCAAGGTCGGCGGCGAGCGCCTGGAGGTGTCGCTGGCCACGGCCGCCGACCTCGCCGACGCCACCCGGGTCCTGGCCGGGCTCGCCTCCGGCGAACCGAGCGTGGACGAGGACGCCCGTACGGTGTCGGTGCCGATGAGCGGCGGGGTGACCACCATCGCCGCCGCCGCCCAGGGCTTGCAGCAACTCGGCATCGAGCCGCAGGACTTCGCCGTCCGCCGGTCCTCGCTGGACGACGTCTTCCTCGCCCTCACCGGCAAGCAGGGCGCGGAGCCCGCTGCCGCCCCCGCCCAGTCCAAGGAGTTGCAGACAGCATGACCGAGGTGTTCAGCGACACGTTCGCGCTCGCGGGCCGCCAGATGCGGCACATCCGGCGGATGCCGGAGCAGCTCCTGGGCATCACCGTCATGCCGGTGGCGTTCGTCCTGGTCTTCGGGTACCTGTTCGGCAGCGCGATGCAGGTGCCGGGGCAGGGGGGCTACAAGGAATACATCATGGCGGGCATCTTCGCCCAGGTGATGCTGGCCAACCTGACCACCACGGCGGTCGGGGTGGTCGAGGACCTCAACAACGGTCTCGTGGACCGCTTCCGCGCCCTCCCCATCTCGCGCTCGTCGGTCCTCCTCGGCCGCACCGTCGCGGACCTCGTGCTCGTCTCGTGGACCTCCGCGATCATGGCACTGGTCGGCTACCTGATCGGCTGGCGGGCCCACAACGGCATCCTGCAGACACTGGCCGGCTTCGGGCTGCTGCTGCTGATGGGCTTCGTGATGTCGTGGGTGGGCGCGCTGGTCGGCCTCTCGCTGCGCAGCCCGGAAGCGGTGAGCGCGCTGGCGGGCGTCGTGATGATGCCGCTGGCGTTCCTGTCGAACGCCTTCGTCCCGCCGCAGGGCCTGCCCGGCTGGATGCGGGTCGTCGTGGAGTGGAACCCGGTCAGCGCGGTGGTGTCGGCCGCCCGCGACCTCTTCGGCAACGACCGCGGCGCGTCGGACGGCGCCTTCCCGTCCGACCACCCGATCCTCGCCGCCACGATCGTGATGGGCGTGCTCCTGGCCATCGTCATCCCGCTCGCAGGCCGCGCCTACCAACGCGCCGCCGCCAAGCGCTGAGCACCACGGAGATGCCCCCGCTCGGCCCCGGCCGAGCGGGGGCGTTTCAGCCGAAGGGCAGTGCCGCCGTGCTGCCACCGGCGAGCACGCGCGCGTACTCGTCCGGGGCACCGAAGGGCCGGTAGTTGACGACTGGGTCACCAGCCCGGACGAGAGCGGTGGCACACCCGAGGCACCAGGCCTGCGGCGGCTGCACGTCGAGGTCTTCGAGCGCGGCGGGAGCGGAACACTGCACGCAGTTCGCCATCGGGTCCTCCCGGGGATGTCGAGCTTGGTGGCACCCCATCCGCAGGCCGACCACATGCGGGCACTCAGGCTGCGGCCCTGGCTCAGCAGCGTACTGCTCTCCGAGCCAAAGCGCTGGCCCCCGACAACGCCCCGGCCCGGCAACGGGAAGAGCAATTCAGCGCACGACCGGGATGTCTCCGGACCGCCAGTCGGACACCCGCTTGCGGACACTCGGCGCCATCGGCAGCCCGTCCGTGTCGGCGGGGCTGAACCACGCCACTTCGTGGGACTCTTCCGAGATCCGGAGTTCGCCACCGACCGGGCGCCCGAGGAGACAGATGCTGAACTCCTGCCGGACCTCGCCGTCGTCGTAGGCGAGGACGCGCCCGGGGCTGGTGTAGGTGCCGACGATCCCGGTGATCTCGATGTGGATGCCGGTTTCCTCGTACGTCTCGCGGATGCCGCACTCCCCGAGCGACTCGCCGATTTCCATCATGCCGCCGGGAAGACCCCACATCCCGTTGTCGGTGCGGCGCTGGAGGAGGATGCGGCCCGCCTCGTCGACTACGACCACCGATGCGGCCGGCACCAGGCTGTTGGCCTTGGGAGCGTTCGGATCGTTCTCGTAGTCACGCCTGGGCATGCCCCACCTCCGGAATCGTCCACACGTCACCTGCGGAAGTCTCCTGCACGGAAGATGACCCACTGAGCTTTGCGCCCCCGCTCGGCAGCGGCCGAGCGGGGGCGCTTCGTCTTGTCCGTCCCGCTCAGCTCGCGATCAGTGCCTCCCCGAGCGCCTCACGCGATTGGCCAGTGAGCTTCTCGTGCAGCAACTCGGCTCGTGACCGGATCAACCCCTCCCGGTAGCCGCTCGGTAGCCGTTCCCACACCCCGACCGCCATCTCGGCTGCTCCGGTGTGGTCCCCGTCGATCCGCAGGCAGGCGGCCGTGTCCATCGCCAAAAGAGCGCGTGTCATGACCGATGGGGAGTCCGTGAGGTCGAGCGCCTGGTCCTGCGCGGCGTAGGCGTTGCGCGACTCGCCGAGCAGCGTGTACGCCTGTGAGAGGTGGACATGATGCTTCTGCTCGGGGTAGCCGAACCAGGTGTCGGCCGCCTCGGCACCGTCCAGGTGCTCCGCAACGGTACGGACGTCGTTGACCGCGCGCCGTGCACCTTCGTAGTCACCGGAGGCAGCAAGGGCGCGGGCGGTGACCGCCGCGGCCAGGGCACCGGCCGCTGTCGAACCGTTCCCTGCTTCGAACCGCGCTCGCGCCGCGATCCGGGCCGCCGTCTCCGGTGCACCATAGTTGAGTGGCACCATGGCGTGCCGGGCCAGAACCCAGGCAAGCATCCGCTGATCGCCGGACTCCCGAGCGGCCCGCTCAGCAGTGGCGAACCACTGGAAGGCGCCACGCTGGTCTCCACGGTCATGCTGGACGATGGCAACCAGGCCCGCGATCCCGGCAGCCGTCCGGGCCAGGTCTGCCCTGGTTCGCGTAGGGTGCGGACGGTTGAGAACATCCCGGAGGAGGTCGAGGTCGGACAGCATCTCACCGAGGACACGATCCGGCGACCGGCCCCGGTATCCGCCCCGGTGCCGCTCGAAGGCCGCTTCCAGGTAGGCGAGATCACCGTCCTCGGACGGCGTCAGCGCTGAATCGATCCCATCCCGGGCCTGGGCGATGCCGGGCAGAACCACGACACCTGCCACCGCCGCGCCCACCCCGATGAACTTCCGCCGGTCCACCTTGTCCTCCGTGCCGTGTTCGCGCCGATGCCGCCGAGAGCGGGCTACGGCCTCGGCCACCTGGTCCACGGGAAGACCGTAAGCATCAGCGACGCCCTGGAGCGATGGCTGACGCGGAATCCTCTTCTCCGTCTCCCAATTCTTGACCGTGTCCGGGCTGCACCACTCACCCGTTTCGCGGCCGACGACGGCAGCCTGCTCCTCCCGGCTCAGTCCGGATCGCTCCCGGGTCCTGCGCAACAGCTCGCCGATCCCGTTCGGGGTGAGGGTCACGGCATCCCCTAGTTCTGAGGTGACGATGTCTCAATTGTGGCCCGGAAAACGGCCCAGGGCCGAATCATCGGCCCTCTTTGCGGCCCCTCCCCTACGGCATGCCCAGGGCGTTGACTTGCTAACAGCCACTCCGCCGGAAACAGCCGAGCGTCCGGCCCCGGCGCCTGCGGAGTGATTGCTGCGGCTCGACAAGGCGTTCCATACAGCGCAGAGCCGTCGCATCGATACCCGATCGAGCGAACTGGAGCACTCATGGCGACTGCCGAGCGTCCTCTCGACGTCCCGAGAGCCGCAAAAACCACGCCCTCGATGCCCAAGTGCGCCGTCTGCGCGGCGTTCGAGCGCATCGCGGATGCGGAGATGCGCAGGAGGTACCCGGAGGCCCGGCTGCCCGGCGTGTTGGCGGAGCTCGAAAAGATCCGCGCCCGGCACATGGGGGCGTGCAGGGCGGTGGCCGATGTCCCTGCGTGAGATCGCGATGCGCAAGCACGAACCCGCCGCCGACGCTGACGAGTGTCCCTCCTGCCTCTGGTTCGACGACCTCGAACGCCAGTACACCGAGCACCCGACCATCCAGCGCAAGGTCGCCAAATGGCGTGCCCTGCACCTGGAGCACGATGAATGCCTGGCGGCGCGCGATGACGGATAACCCGGAGGACCCGCTCCCGCCCTGGACCAACTTCCTTGGCGGGCCCGTCCGGTACGACGACATCGAGGAAGCCGGGCCGGCCACGCCGCCCCTCGAACCGGCGGCCGAATCGCCGACTCTCCAACGGCTTCGTGCCGAAGTCCGCAAGATCAACCGCCGCTACTGGCGGCCCTGAGCCATTCCAGTCTCCGTCGAACCCTCCGCCCACGGAGTAGCCCAAACAGACTCCCGCCCCGGCCGTCATCCCTGGCAGGCAGCCGACCGGAGCGGGTCCCGCAACACCGAACGGACCGGGGCGTCGTCCGACGCCCCGGGAACCCCTCAGTGTGAGGAGAGCTCCAGTATGACCACTCCCGAACCGGCCCTGTCGCTGGCGCCGCCCTCCCCCGGCCCGATGCTCCCGGTGAACCCGGGGTCGCTCGTCGCCACCGAGACGTTCGGGGCCGTCGTGCACACCGTGCTCGACAACAACCCCGGCATGCCGGACGACGCCGCCGAGCGCATCGTCACCGAAGCGCTCAAGTTCGTCGCCACCGCCCGCACGTTCCCCACCGTACGCATCACGCCGTCCACTGTCGTCGACGAGGGGTGGCACGCCCTCATCCTCCACACCCGCCGGTACGCCGACCTGTGCGCCCGGCTCGGCGGGTTCGTCCACCACTACCCCGAGCGCCCCGACCCGTCGCGGCACGACCCGGACGCCCTCGCACGGACCGCCGCCCTGATCGAGGAGGCCGGGTACACCCCGGACTACGAACTGTGGACCGGTCCCACCCGCGCCCTGGTGGCCGTGGCCGCGCAGTGCTCCCACACCCCCATCCCCGGCGGATGCGGACCCATCAACCCCGGAGGGTGCGCTTCACACTGCAACGGCGGAGGTGGAGGCGGGGGCGGCGAAGGCAGCTAGCCTGAACCCCACCCAACACGGAGAGGGCGGGACGCATGGACGAGGTCGAAGCCCAACAGGTAGCCAACACACTCCGCCGCCTGGGGATTCGGGGAATCGTCTCTCCCGAAGACCCGGGCAACCCGGACGGGCCTTGGCGGGTCTACGACGGCACTGACCCCGTCACCCGGCGGGACATCACCGACGAAGCACTAGCGATCATCAGAGGCATGTCCCGTAAGGCGGGTCCTACGCGAGGATTCATCGTCCCCATCTCCCGGTAGCCCCGTAACAGCCCCGTCCGGCAAGTCCGGACGGGGCCTCCCCGCACCCGAACGCACGCCGGCCGCACGGCGGAGGACCGGGCACAGACGGGCCCGGAGAGGCGGGCGGCGGCAGCGGCGGGTAGCACTCCGGCAAGCGCGACGCGCCGCCGACCAACCTCCCCAGGCCCGGGAAGTAGGACCGCCGAAATGTCCTGGAACCAACTCGTCGATGCGCTCCGGCAGTCCGGAGCCCTGTCAGCCGAGTGGGAGCGGACCTTCCGTGCCGTTCCCCGCTCCCTCTTCACCCCGGACCGGATCCTCCACGACGGCGAGTGGAAAGACCGGGCGACGCAGCCCAAGTGCTGGGACGACCTGGTCACCGCCGACCTTCCCCTCGTCACCCAGGTCTACGACGACGGCACGACCCCGTCCTCCTCCAGCTCCATGCCCACCGTGGTCGCCCAGATGCTCCACCACCTGGACGCCACCGCCGACACCCCTGTCCTCGAAGTGGGCACCGGAACCGGCTGGACCGCCGCCCTCCTCTCCCATCAGCTCGGCGCCACCCAGGTGACCAGCGTCGAGCTGGATCCCGAGCTCGCCGCCCAGGCGCGCGACCGGCTGCACGCCACCGGCCTGCGCCCCACCGTCCTCGCCGGTGACGGCACGCTCGGCCACCCCGCGGGTGCGCCGTTCCAGCGCGCCCACTTCACGGCGGCCGTCCGGCGGGTGCCGTCCGCCATCATCGAGCAGGTGGAGCCCGGCGGCGTGATCGTCATCCCGTACGGCACGCCGTTCTGCAACGGGGGCCTGCTGCGGCTCACCGTGGCCGAGGACGGCCGGTCGGCGAGCGGCCCGTTCGTCGAGGACGTGTCGTTCATGTGGGTGCGCGACCAGCGGCCCGACAGCGGCGACTTCGACATCGAGGACGTCCGCCACGGCCCGTCCGCTCTCGACCCGTCCGAAGTCGCCGAGCACACGCACGCCGCGTTCGCGATCGGTCTGCGCATGCCGGACCTGTTCCGTCGGGAGCTCTGGGCGGGCTACGACCGTCTCGGCACCGGGCGCGCCGAGGTGTGGGACGGGGTCTCCTACGCCCACTGCCGCCTCGCCGACTGGGACGGCAGGCACGCCGTCTCCCAGTCCGGTCCGCGCGACCTGTGGGACGAGTTGACCGCCGCCCACGCCTGGTGGGTCCGCAACGGCAGGCCGGACCTCACCCGGTTCGGCCTGACCGTGACCGTCGCAGGGGAACAGCACCCGTGGCTGGACGAGCTCGGCAATCCCATCACCTGACCCGACAAACGGCCCCTGCGCCCGGGATCTCCCGGGTGCAGGGGCCACGGCCCGAATCCACTCACCGTCTGTGCTTGGGGCCGATCATCAGGAAGAGCACCCGCATCACCAGTACCGAGCTGATCACCAGCAGGTTGTAGCCGAAGAGTTCGAACAGTCCGAGTCCCTTGCTGAGCATCGGCCCGCCGCCCGTGCGCAGCAGCTGTACGCCGACCAGGCCGATCACGCCGCCCAGGAAGGCGAGCAGGATCTCGTGGACCAGTGAGCGCAGGAAGCGGCGGTCCTCCGGGTCGGCGAACATCCGCACGCCGACGGTCAGTTGGCCGCCCTCGATGGCGGCGCCGATCCGCTCGACCCGGCGGGGCAGCCGGCGCAGCATCGGGACCAGACCGAGGAGTTCCTCCGCCATGCTGCGGCCGAGCGTCTCGGGCTTGAGCTTGCGCAGGTGCTGGGTGACGGCGAAGGAGCGGGCCTCGGCGACGATGTCGAAGCCGGGCACCAGGCGGTCGAGCGAGCCCTCCATCGTGGCGAGCGCGCGGAAGACGGCGGCGATCTCCGGTGGCACGTTGATGCCGTGCCGGGCCACGATCGCGAACAGGTCGGCGAACATCTCGCGGTCCGGCTTGACCCCCGGGGCGAAGTGCCGGGCGAGGAACTGTCCGACGGCGCGTTCCAGTTGGCGCTCGTCGATGTGCTCGGGGTGGACCACGAGCTCGATCAGCGCGTCGGACAGGCCGCCCGGGTCGCCGCGGTGCAGGGCCAGCAGCATGCCGCGCAGGGTGGCCCGCAGGGAGCGGTCGATCCGGCCGACCGAGCCGAAGTCGAGCATGCCGAGGGTGCCGTCGTCGAGCAGGAGCAGGTTGCCCGGGTGCGGGTCGGCGTGGAAGACGCCACTGGTCATGATCTGGCCGAGCAGGCACTCCAGCAGCGCGCCGGCCAGCGCCTTGCGGTCCAGCCCGCGCTCGTCGAGCACCTTGGGGGCGCTGTGCAGGGGGATGCCCGTCATCCACTCGCTGACCAGCACCCGCTTGCCGGTGAGCCGCTCGTGCACCTCGGGCACCCGGACCATCGGGTTGCCCCCGGCCTGCTCGATGGCCGCGGCCACCGCCATCGTGTTGCGGGCCTCGATGCGGAAGTCGAGCTCCTCGTGCACCGAGACGGCGAAGCCCTGGGCCAGCGCGACGGCGCCGACGCTGCGGCCCCACTCGGTGTGCTGCTCCAGGCGCTCGGCGAAGCGGTAGAGGATGTCCAGGTCGTCGACGACGATCTCGCGCGCGCCGGGCCGTTGCACCTTGACCGCGACGTGCTGTCCGTCGGGCAGCCTGGCCCGGTGGACCTGGGCGATCGAGCCGGCCGCGTACGGCTTGGTGTCGAACTCGGCGAACACCTCGTCCGGCGCGGCGCCCAGTTCCTCGCGCAGCACCTGCTCGACGGACTCCCAGGGCTCCGGGGTGGCCTGGTCCTGGAGCAGGCTCAGCTCGGCGATGAACTCGGGCGGCAGCAGGTCGTAGCGGGTCGACATCACCTGCCCGAGCTTGACGAAGGTGACCCCGGCCTCCTCCAGCGCGAGCCGCAACGAGGCCGCCAGCACGGCCCGTTCGGCGGCGGCGCCCGGCCCGCGCCGGGTGCGCCCGCTGAGGAACCGGCCGAGGCCGTGCCGGACGAATATCCGGCTGAGCCGGCCGTAGCGCCGGGTGCGGGCCACCTGGCGGCGCAGCGAGCCGGGCAGCCGGGCGAGTCCGCGCATCGGGGACGAGGGCAGCAACACCTCGGTGGCCGCCAGGAAGAGCATGGCGACGACCAGCGAGACCCCGATCTCCAGGGTCACCAGGGCGAAGGGCTGGACGTCGCGCAGCGGGTAGCTGACCAGGCTGCCGCTGGCCAGGCCGACCGCACCGGTGGCGATCGCGCGCCCCTTGCCCAGCCGGACCCCGAGCAGCCGACGCGCGCCCGAGGCGAGGCCGGTGACGAAGACGAACAGCGACAGCGCCCCCAGCAGGACGATCGCCGCGGCGCTCATGGTCGCTCCTCCGCAGTCCGCTCGCTCATGCCCGACGGCGCCGGCGCGAGGCGTAGTTGACCGTCACGACGGCGAGCAGCGGCCCCCACAGCAGCAGCGGCATGTAGAGCCAGCCCATGACAGCCCGGTGCAGGCCCTTGAGGTTCTCGCTGTCGACGCTGTCCCACACGGCGGCCTGACTGATCGTCACGGCGGTGAGGATGGCGGCGCCCAGCAGCGCGGCCGTCACGGCGGCCCAGGTGCGAACCTGCTTGCCGCCGATCAGCGGCAGCCAGCGCGGGGCGACGATCCCCCAGTCGCGGACGAGTCCGAGGGTGAGCAGGGCGGCGCCCTCCTGGAGCACGCAGATGGCGGGCAGCACCAGGTAGCCGTTGCCGGGGATGCCGTAGTCGTGGCGCAGCACCTCCGTGCTGTACCCGACGGGCACGCCGATGGCCATCGCGAGGCGCCAGAGGGTGGAGGGCAGGGCGATCAGCGGCACCGCGTGTGCGACCCAGACCGCCCAGCGCGGCGGCGGGGGCGTGCCGTCCAGGGCGGCTCCGGGGGCCAGGACTCGGCCGGCTTCGATTGTCATATGACACTGCCAATCAGATCGTCAGGTGCATGCTGGCCATAAATCGTATGGCGCTGACCTGTGCCTTTCCGGTGGCACTGACAGCTTGCTGCCAGGATCCGGCCACCCGTGCACCATCCGATCACATGTCCACTCACTGCCAGCCGATCTTGGAATTACCGGCGGAATTCAGGATTCCCCGGCACTTCAGGCCAACGACGTTGAGCGGCCGCCCGTTCGAGCCAAGACTCTTCGTCGGGGAAACACCCCTGGGGAAACTCCGGAGGGAACTCCAGGGAGAACTCCGGATGATCCCCGCAATCCCTCCCGAGAAAGGAAGAAAACATGTCCAAGAAGCAGTACGAGGCCCCGGTTTTCGAGTCCGCCGGAACATTCCGCGCCGTCACCGGCTGGAAGGGAATCTTCAGCTGGGATTTCTTCCACGGCCAGATCATGTGACCGCCGGAAAACTGGAGCTGATGTGATGTCCGGCCACGGCACACCGTTCTTCTTCGCGTTCCCAGACAGCGCGGCCGCGTGCGCCGTGGCCCGGCGCCTGTGCGCCGACCGCCCGGAACTCGATGTCATCCCCCACGCCTCCGGGCGGCCCTGGATCGTCGGACACTGGTCCGCCGGGGAGCTCCTGGTCGTCCGGTCCCCCCACCTGACGGTCGCCCTGATCGGCACCTTCGGCGTCACCGCGGCCGACCTGGCCCGGCGGGTCGCCCCGGTGCGCGAGCCGGCCGGCCTGGACCGGCTCGGGCTCGAACTCCCCGGACAGTTCCACCTGCTGGCCGCCACCGACGGCGCGGTGCGGGTCCAGGGCACCGCGTACGGCACCCGCCGGATCGCCTGGACGAGGATCGCGGGCACCGTCGTCGCGGGCGACCGCGCCGCCGAGCTCGCCCGCTTCGCCGGCGCCGGGCCCGACCTCACCTCCGTGGCGCTGCGGCTGCTCAACCCGCTGCCGGCGCCGTTCGCCGACCGCGCCATGTGGCACGGCGTCCGGCCCGTCCCGCCCGGCCACTGCCTGGAGCTGCGCGAGGGGCTGCCGCCGAAGCAGCGACGCTGGCATCGGCCGCCCGAGCCGGTCCTGGGCCTCGCCGAGGCGGCCCGCGACGTCCGGTCGACGCTGACCGAGGCCGTCGCCCTGCGCACCGCGGACTCCGGCCTGATCAGCGCGGACCTCTCCGGCGGGCTCGACTCCACGTCGCTGTGCTTCCTGGCCGCGGGCGGCCCGGGGAACCCGAAGCTCATCGCCTGCACCGCCACCGGCGACGAGTCCGAGAACGACGACGGCCACTGGGCCCGGCTCGCCGCCGAACGCCTCGTGGACACCGAGCACTTCCTCGCCCCCGCCTCCGAACTCCCGCTCTTCTACAGCGGGGCGATGAACGACGGCGGCCGGCACGACACCCCGGTCGGGATCGTCGTCAGCCGCGACCGGGTCACCCACTTCATCGAGCGGATGGCCGAGCGGGGCTCCCGGCTGCACCTGACCGGAAACGGCGGCGACCACCTGTTCCTCGGCAGCGCGGTCGACTACCACGCCCTGCTGCCCACCCGGCCGCTGCTCACGCTCGCCGCCCTGCGCGGCTACCGCACCCTGTTCGGCTGGTCCCGCCGCGCGGTCGCGGGCGCACTGCTGGACCGCCGCTCGTACCGGAGGAGCTTCGCGGCCCTGACCACCCGCTCCTCCGGCTCCCTCGACCCGGGCCGCCCGTCCTTCAGCTGGCTGCACGACCCGGTGATCGCATCGTGGTTCACCCTCGACTGCCTGGAACGGGTCGAGCAGGCCCTGGCCGAGGCCGCCCCCACCGTCGAACCGCTCGCGGCGACCCGCGGCCGCCACCACGACCTCGCCGGCATCCACGCCGGCACCCAGGAGATGCGCGGCCTGGAGGAGATGGGCCGCCTGGCCGGCGTGCCGGTGGCCAACCCGTACTTCGACGACCGGGTCGTCGACGCCGCCCTGGGCGCCCGCCCCGAACTCCGCGCCACGCCCTGGGCGTACAAGCCCCTGCTGGTCGAGGCGATGCGCGGGATCGTCCCGGACCGCAGCCTCGCCCGGCGCACCAAGGGCGACGGCTCGCCCGAGGCGACGCTCGGCCTCTACCGGCACCGCGAGGAACTGGCGGCGGTCTGGGAGGACAGCGCGCTGGCCCGGGCCGGCCTGGTCGACCCGGACGCGCTGCGCCGCCTCTGCCGCACCCCCGGCTCGCCCGAACTCGCCTACAACCCCCTGACGTCCACGCTCGCCTGCGAGGCCTGGCTCCGCACCGCCTGAGCACCGACGACCTGCCGAACGGAGAAGCACCGATGAAGCTGCGCAACCACGAACACCTCACCGTGGCCGAGACCGAGTACGGCGGCGTCCTGCTCGACGCCAGGATCGGCCAGTACTGGCAGCTCAACCCCACCGCCACCGTGGTGGCCCGCACCCTGCTCGACGGCGGGTCGGAGGCCGACGCCGTCGACGGCCTCACCGAGGCCTTCGACGTCGACCGGGAGCGGGCCGCCGCCGACGTGGCCGCCCTGGTCGACGGCCTGCGGGAGGCCGGGCTGGTCGCGCCGTGAGCTTCACCTTCGCCCTTGAGCACGACCGGAGCCACCGCCCGCCGCTGCCCAGGCGATTGGCGATCCGGACGGTGGTGGGCCTCGCCCGGCTGCTCGTCCTGCTGCCCGCGCACCGGCTCCAGCGCGTGCTGGCCGTACTCAGCCGCGGCGCCCGGCCCGCCGGCGCGGACGAGACCGGGGCCGTGCGGGACGCCGTCCTGGCCACCAGCCTCGCCATGAACGGGCTGCGCAGCTGCCTGCCGCGCTCGGTCGCCGTCACCCTGCTGTGCCGCGCCCGGGGCAGTTGGCCGACCTGGTGCGTCGGGGTGCGCACCGCGCCGCCGTTCACCGCGCACGCGTGGGTGGAGGCCGAGGGCCGGCTGATCGGGGAGAAGGGCCGCCACGACAGCTGGGCGCGGCTCCTGACGGTCGCCGCGCCCAGCCCGCACACGAATTCCGGAACGTCCGGAAAGTCCGGAGAATCCGCGCATTCAGGGAAACCGGGTCACTGACAGCTGTGCTGCCAGTTCCACCCGATGAAGGTGTGCCGGGTCTCGGTCTCGAACCGGCAGGTGGCGGTGCCGTCCGCATTGAGGTCGATGAACGAGTGCATGGTGTTCGCGTACCAAGCCCCGGTCACGTCGAATATCCCCTTGTAGGTGAATTCGGCATCGGCCTGGGTGTGCGAGACGGCGCAGTCCGCGATGCAGTCGGTGTTCTTCGTCGCGGACTTCAGCGACCAGCCGGCATTCCACGGCTCGCGGTTCCACTGCTGGGTCGCATCGGTGTTCGCGGCGCTGATCCGGGTGCCGTCGGTGGTCCACGACGAGGTCGTGTACAGACCGGTCATCCGGATGTTGCAGCAGTCGTACCACTCGCTGGCGCTCTTGAACCGGCGCGTGGTGCCGGCGTCCACAGCGGCCTGTGCCGAACGGGCCGAACGGGCCGCGACGGCGCCGGACTCGGCCGGGACGAGCCTGACCTCGCCCAGCACCGGCTTGCAGTCGGCGCCGACGGACACCTGCTGCTGCACGGCCATCCCGGCCGGCGGGGCCGGCAGGGCGCCGGTCAGCTTCAGCTCGCCGCAGTCCTTCGCGGCCGGGGCCGCAGCCGCCCCGGTCGCGGTGGTGGCGGCGGTGGCCGGGGCGGCCGTCAGCGCGAGGGCGCCGGCGGCGAGGGCCGCGGCGAGGGCTATTCGGGTGCGCAATTGTCCGTGCCTTCCTGGTGGGTGATCGCCAGGGAGCGTAAGCGGCGGGCGTTCGTGGTCGGCCGGTCCGCGGAAATCTTGGCAGGAAGCTGACGATTCCCTGGTCAAAACGCCCGCGACGGTCCTAGTGGCACCTTCCTGACAGCGCTGTTGAACACCGGTGCGCACCCGTTCGAAGCTGGCGCACGAATCCCTTGAATCCAGCGCGGCGCGGCCGCGGAGGAGGTTTCCGCATGACGGCCGGACAGACGTACGAAGCCGTGGCCGTCACCGGCCCGGGCACCACCCCGGAACCGTCCGCCGCCGAGCTGCTCGATCGGCTCGAACTCGCCGAACCCGAGTTCGAGAACCGGCTGCGCGCGGCACTGGCCGGGGCCGAGGAGTGGCTCCAGGCCAGCGCCCACGACGCCCTGGACCCGCGCATCGGGCCCCTCACCGGCCACCTCGCCGCCGCCGGCGGCAAGCGGCTGCGCCCGCTGCTGGTGCTGCTCGGCGCGGAGTTCGGCGACCCGTGGGCGCCGGGCGTCCCGCAGGCGGCCGCGATCGCCGAGCTCGTCCACCTCGCCTCGCTGTGCCACGACGACGTCATGGACGGCGCCGCCACCCGGCGCGGCATCCCGAGCGTGCACGCCCGCTGGGGCGAGCGCGCCGCCGTGCTCAGCGGCGACTGGCTGCTCGCCCGCGCCGCCCAGCTCGCCGCCGACCTCGGCCCGGCCGCCGTCCACCTGAACGCCCGCACCGCCGGGCGCCTGGTCTCCGGCCAGCTGCGCGAACTCACCGGCCCCGGCCCCGACGTGGACCCGGTGACCCACTACTTCCACGTGGCGGCCGGCAAGACCGCCGCCCTGCTGTCGATGTCGCTGGCGATCGGCGCCGTCCAGGCCGGCGCGCCCGCCTCCGCCGCCGCCGCGCTCACCGAGTACGGGGAGCAGCTCGGCATCGCCTTCCAGGTCGCCGACGACCTGCTGGACCTGCGCCGGCCGGCCGAGCTCAGCGGCAAACCGCGCGGCACCGACCTGCTCGCCGGCGTGCCGAGCCTGCCCGTCCTGCTCGCCCGCGAGGGCGCCGACCCGGCCGATGCCGAACTGCGCGCCCTGCTCGCGGCCGGTCCCGTGCCCGCCGCCGACGTGCCGCGCGCACTGGAGCTGTTCGAGCGCTCCGACGCGCTCGCCGAGACCGAGGCCGTGATGCACCGCCGCCTCGACCGGGCCCGGACCGCGCTGGACACCCTGCCCGACCTCCCGGCCCGGCGCGCCCTCCTCGCCCTGTGCGAGCACCTGGCCCTCCGCTAGCCCTCCGCCCCCGCTGACGCGGGCGTACCCAAGGAGCCCCCCTCATGACCATGGCCGCCCGGGTCGCCGAACTCGACCTGATCCGCCGGGACGTCCGGCACGGGCCGAGCGAGAAGGCCACCGAGGCCCAGCACGCGAAGGGCAAGCTGACCGCCCGCGAGCGCATCGACCTGCTCCTGGACGAGGGCTCCTTCCACGAGGTCGAGCCGCTGCGCCGGCACCGCGCCACGGGTTTCGGCCTGGAGGCCAGGCGCCCGTACACGGACGGCGTGATCACCGGCTGGGGCACCGTCCACGGCCGGACGGTCTTCGTCTACGCGCACGACTTCCGGATCTTCGGCGGCGCCCTGGGCGAGGCCCACGCGCAGAAGATCCACAAGATCATGGACATGGCCCTGGCCGCGGGCGCGCCGCTCGTCTCGCTCAACGACGGCGCCGGCGCCCGCATCCAGGAGGGCGTCACCGCCCTCGCCGGCTACGGCGGCATCTTCCAGCGCAACACCCGGGCGAGCGGCGTCATCCCGCAGATCTCGGTGATGCTCGGCCCGTGCGCGGGCGGCGCCGCGTACTCGCCCGCGCTGACCGACTTCGTCTTCATGGTCCGCGAGACCTCGCAGATGTTCATCACCGGCCCGGACGTCGTCCGCGCCGTCACCGGCGAGGAGATCACCCAGAACGGCCTCGGCGGCGCCGACGTCCACGCCGGCACCAGCGGCGTCGCGCACTTCGCGTACGACGACGAGGAGACCTGCCTCGCCGAGGTCCGCTACCTGCTCTCCCTGCTGCCGCAGAACAACCGCGAGACCCCGCCGGCCACGCCCGCCGGCGACCCGGCCGAGCGGCGCAACGACCGCCTGCTGGAGCTCGTCCCCGTCGACGGCAACCGCCCGTACGACATGCGCGCGGTGATCGAGGAGCTCGTCGACGACGGCGAGCACATGGAGGTCCACGAGCGGTGGGCCACCAACGTCATCACGACCCTGGCCCGGCTCGGCGGCCAGGTGGTCGGCATCGTCGCGAGCCAGCCACTGCGGCTGGCCGGCGTCCTCGACATCAGCGCGAGCGAGAAGGCCGCCCGCTTCGTCCAGCTCTGCGACGCCTTCTCGATCCCGCTGGTCACCCTGGTCGACGTGCCCGGCTTCCTGCCCGGCGTCGACCAGGAGCACGGCGGCATCATCCGGCACGGCGCCAAGCTGCTCTACGCCTACTGCAACGCCACCGTCCCGCGGATCTCGCTCATCCTGCGCAAGGCGTACGGCGGCGCCTACATCGTCATGGACTCCCAGTCGATCGGCGCCGACCTCACCTACGCCTGGCCCTCGAACGAGATCGCCGTCATGGGGGCCGAGGGGGCGGCCAACGTCGTCTTCCGGCGCCGGATCGCCGACTCCGACGATCCGGTGACGATGCGCCGGCAGCTCGTCAAGGAGTACCGGGCCGAGCTGATGCACCCGTACTACGCGGCCGAGCGCGGCCTGATCGACGACGTGATCGATCCCGCCGAGACCCGCGCCACCCTGATCCACGCCCTCGCCATGCTGCGGACCAAGCACGCCGTCGGACCGGCCCGCAAGCACGGCAACCCCCCGGTGTAAGCGAAGGAGTGAGCGTCATGCCCGGCGAGACCGCGTCCGTGCTCGAAGGCCCGCTCGGGCCCGCCCTGTTCCGGGTCATCAGCGGCAGCCCCACCGCGGAGGAGCTCGCCGCGATCGCCGTCCTGCTGAGCACCCGCGCCGCCGCGCAGGACTCCGCCACCGCGCGGGACCCCGCCGACCCGGCCCCGCCCGCCCGTTGGGAGGCGGGCGGCGTGCTCCCGCCCGCCTCCTGGGCCGCGCACCGCTGAACGCTGGCAGCTTGCTGCCGTCCGCGTTGCGGCCCCGCGCCGACGACCTGTAACTCAGAGTGAAGAGGTCGGGGCCATTCCGGATGTGGCGGCGGCCGAGTGGAGGAGGGCAGCCGTGCTTCAGGTGGTGTTCCGGATCCTGGGGCCGCTGGACATCAGCGCCGACGGACGGCCGGTCGCCCTCCAGGGCGCCCGCCAGCGCACCGTGATGTCCATGCTGCTGCTCGCACCCGGCCGGGTGGTCTCCGTCGACACCCTTGCCGACGCGGTCTGGAACGGCAGCCCGCCCGCCACCGCCCGCAACCAGATCGCCATCTGTGTCTCCGGCCTGCGCAAGACCCTCAAGACCGCCATCGGCATCGACGACCTGATCGTCACCAGCCACCCCGGCTACCTGCTGCACCCCGGCGAACACCGCATCGACGCCGTCGAGTTCGAGGAGCGCGCCGCCGAGGGCCGGGAGGCCGCCCGGCGCGGGCGCGCCGAGGAGGCCCGCTCCCACTACGAGGACGCCCTCGCGATGTGGCGCGGCCCCGCCCTGGCCGGCATCACCGCCGACGCCGTCGAGGCCGAGGCCGCCCGGCTGTCCGAACTGCGGCTGGACGTCCACGAGCAGCTCAGCGCGCTGCGCCTGGAGCTCGGCGAGCACGGCGAACTCATCGGCGACCTCACCGCGTTCGTCCGCGAGCACCCGCTGCGCGAGCAGTCCCTGGCGCACCTGATGCTCGCCCACTACCGGGCCGGCCGGCGCGCCGAGGCCCTGGAGGCCTACCGCGACGGCGCCCGGCTGCTCGCCGACGAGCTCGGCATCGCCCCCGGGCCGACGCTCCAGGAACTGCACGAGGACATCCTCAACGACGCCCCCGAACTCACCCTGCCCACGACGCCCGCGGCGGCGCCGGCCCTGGCCGTGCCCGCCCACCTGCCGCCGGTGCCCGCCGCGTTCACCGGCCGCCACCAGGAACTCGCCGCGCTGGACCGGCTGCTGGAGCACCAGGGCGGCGCTTCGCTGCCGGTCGGCTCGATCATCGGCACCGGCGGCGTCGGCAAGACCGCGCTCGCCGTCCACTGGTCCCACCAGGTCGCCGCGCGCTTCCCGGACGGCCAGCTCTTCGCCGACCTGCGCGGCTACGACGAGGAGGAGGAGCCGCGCCGCCCGTCCGCCGTCCTCGACCGCTTCCTGCGCGCCCTCGGCGTGCCGGGGCCGCAGGTCCCGGCCGACCCGACCGAGCGCACCGCGCTGTTCCGCAGCGTCCTGTACGACCGGCGGGTGCTGATCGTGCTCGACAACGCCCGCTCCTTCGAGCAGATCCGCCCGCTGCTGCCCGGCAGTTCGACCTGCTGCGTGCTCGTCACCAGCCGCGACAGCCTGAGCAGCCGGCTCGCCGGCGACTACGCGCTCGTCCCGCTGCACCTGCCCTCGCTCGGCGAGGACGAGGCCGTCGCGCTGCTGTCCCGGGTGGCCGGCGCCGAGCGCTTCGCCGCCGACCCGGCCGGCGCGGCCCGGCTCAGCGAACTGTGCGACCGCCTGCCGCTCGCGCTGCGGATCGCCGCCGCCCGCCTGGCCGCCAAACCGCACTGGACGGTGCGCACCCTCGTCGCCCGGCTGGAGGACCAGCGCCGGCGGCTGGACGAACTCAGCCTGGACGCCCGCGGCGTGCGGGCCGGCTTCCGGCTCAGCTACCGCGACCTGCCGGCCGGGGCGGCCCGGATGTTCCGGCTGCTCGGCTCGCTCAACGTCACCGAGTTCTCGGCCTGGGCCGGCGCCGCCGTGCTCGACATCGACCCGGTCGACGCCGAGGACCTCATCGAGCAGCTCGTCGACGCCCAGCTGCTGGAGCCGCTCAGCGCCAGCGCGGGCCACGTCCGCTACCGCTTCCAGGACCTCCTCCGCCTCTTCGCTCGCGAGTGCGCGCTTGCCGAGGACGGAGAAGGTGACCTGAGGCAGGCCCTGCGGCGGGCCTGCGCGGTGTGGCTGGGCCTCGCCAAGGAGGCCCACCGCCGGGTCTACGGGGGCGACTTCACCGTGGTGCCGGGCACCGCGCCGCTGCACCCGCTGCCCCGCCACCTCACCGACGACCTGGTCGAGGACCCGATGGAGTGGTTCGAGGCCGAGCGCGCCGCGATCAACGGACTGATCCAGCAGGCCGCCCGCGACGACGAGTCCGGCTACGCCTGGGACCTGGTGATGACCACCGTCACCCTCTACCAGAACCGCAACTACCTGGAGGACTGGCGCGAGGGCGCCGAGGCCGCGCTCGCCACCGCCCACCGCACCGGCGACGCCCTCGCCGAGGCGGCGATGCTGCACTCGCTCGGCACCCTGGAGATCGTCCAGTACGAGCACGACAGCGCCTACCGGCGGCTCGGCCTGGCCCTGCGCCTGTTCGAGGAGCAGGGCCAGGACCAGGGCCGCGCCCTGGTCCTGCGCAACCTGGCGCTGTGCGAACGCCAGCGCGGCGACCTGGACCGGGCCGTGGAGACCGGCCGCCGCTCCCTGGAGATCTTCCGCAGGGGCGGTGACCGCTACGCCGAGGCCCATGTGCTGGGCCTGCTGGCGCAGATCGAGCTGGAGCGCGGGGACGCGCAGGCGAGCCTGGTGCTGTCGTCGGAGGCGGTGGCGCGCAGCCGGGGGCTCGGCACCGTGCGGGGCGAGGCGCAGAGCACCGTCCGGCTGGCGGAGGCGCTGATCCGCGCGGGCGACGGGGTCCGGGCCGAGGAGGCCTGCCGGCGCGCGCTGGAGCTGGTGCTCGGCAGCGGGGACCGGCGCGGCGAGACGCACGTGCTGAGGGCGCTGGGCGAGGCCCTGTGGTGCCAGGGCCGGGGCGAGGAGGCGGAGCCGGTGCTGCGCAGCGCGCTCCAGGCCGCGGAGGCGGTGCCGGACACGTTCCTCCAGGCCAGGGCGGGTGCGGTGCTGGGCTGCGTGCAGGCGCTGCGCGGGGACCGCGACGGCGCGGTGGCGATGCTGCGGGCCGCGTCGGGCCTCTTCGCCGAGGTCGGCGCGGGCGGCTGGTCGGAGCGGATCGACCGGCTCATGGTGGCGATCGCGGACGGCGGACCGGTCGACTCGGGGCGGCTGTTCGAACTCGTGCAGCCCTGACGGTCCGGGCGCTCGGCGGGATCAGGTCCACGGGTCGTCCTTCTTCAGGGTGTAGCCGACCGGGTGGGTGCTGACGGCGGCGGCCTGCACCGAGGCGTTCGAGGAGTCCGCCGCGACCGCGCTGCCCTGGCCGGCCGCCACCCCGCCGACCGCGACGAGGAGCACGGCCGCGCTCGCCGCGAGCCTGCCGAGCGGAGCGACCACCGCGGTGTGCGCGGTCTTGCGGGCGGAGAGAAGAGCGCTGTTCACGGTGGCCTCCAGGACCTCTCGTTCGTCCGCCTGACCCGGTGTCCTGCGGTACGACACGAACGCTACGGAGACCGCGTTTTGGGGCGCTTTCAAAGCGCTTTCGATCCGTCGAAATCGATCCGAGAGCGACCGAACAGCCGGATACAACCGCAGGTCAATAGCGTTTCGCCCAGGTCGGCCCGCGGGCGTTCGCGGGCCCTGGACGGTCGGGGGCCGGCATGGACTTCACGCTTCTCGGGCCGGTGTCGGCCGCGGTCGACGGCCGCCCGGTCGAGCTCGACGGCGCCAAGCAGCGCACCGCGCTGGCCGCCCTGCTGCTCGCCCGCGGCCGCGTCGTCCCCGACGAGCGGCTCACCACCCTGCTGTGGGGCTGGGAGCCGCCCGCGACCAGCACCAACCAGCTCTACACCTACGTCTCCCGGCTGCGCACCCGGCTCGGCGCCGGCCACGGCCTGCACCGCCACGGCGCCGGATACCGGATGGACACCGACGGCACCACCGTCGACTGGGACCGCTTCCGCGAACTCGCCGACGCCGGCCGCGCCGACCTGCGGGCCGCCCGCTACGCCGAGGCCGAACGCCGCCTCGCCGACGCGCTCGCGCTCTGGCGCGGCCCGGCCCTCGCCGACGTCACCGAGCACCTGGCCGCCGCCGAGGGACCCCGGCTGGCCGAGGCCCACCTCGCCGCCGTCGAGCAGCACGCCGAGGCCGCCCTGGCGCTCGGCCGGCACGACGAACTGCTGCCCGGCCTCACCCGGCACGTCACCGGCCACCCCGTCCGGGAGCGGGCCCGCGCCCAGCTGATGACGGCGCTGTTCCGGGCCGGACGGCAGGCGGACGCGCTCGCCCAGTACGAGGAGGCGCGGCGGCTGCTCGCCGACGAGCTCGGCATCGACCCCGGCCCCGAACTGCGGGCCCTGCACCAGGAGATCCTCACCGGCACCCTGGCCGGACCGGCCGCGCCCGAGCGGGCGGCCGTCGCCGTCGCCGCCGCCCCGGCCGCGCCCGTCGAAAGGCCCGTCGCCGCCGGACCCGTCGCGGAGCCGACCGCCGAACCCGTCGCGGAGCGGGCCCCGGAACCCGTCGGTGAGCCGACCGCCGAGCCCGTCGCCCGCCCGGCGCTGCTCCCCGCCGCGCCCCGCGACTTCACCGGCCGCGAGACCGAACTCCGGCTCGTCCTCGACGCGTTGCACGACGGAAGGGACGTCACCGTCACCGGCGCCCCCGGCACCGGCAAGTCCGCCCTCGCCCTGTACGCCGCCGAACACGCCCGCGACGCCTTCCCCGACGGCCAGCTCCACGCCGACCTGCGCGACTCCGACGGCACCCCGCGCAGCCCCCGGCAGGTCCTCGGCTGGTTCCTGCGCGCCCTCGGCACCGCGCCCGCCCACGTCCCCGACGGCCTCGACGAACGCGCCCAGCGGTACCGCACCCTGCTGGCCGGCCGCCGGATGCTCGTCCTGCTCGACAACGCCGCCGACGACGCCCAGGTCCGCCCGCTGCTGCCCGGCGGCGGCGCCACCCGCACCCTGGTCACCGGCCTGCGCCCGGACCTCGCCGCCCTGGAGGGCGCCCGGCTGGTGCGGCTCGGCCCGATGAGCCCCGCCGAGGCCGCCCGCCTGCTCGCCTCGATCGCCGGCCCCGAACGCCTCGCCGCCGACCCGGAGTCCACCGCCCGGATCGCCGAGTACTGCGACCGCCTCCCGCTCGCCCTGCGGATCGCCGCCGCCCGCCTCGCCGACCGCCCGCACTGGCGCCCGGCCCGGCTCGCCGACCGGCTGGCCCCCGCCGAACGCCGGCTCGGCGAACTGCGCATCGGCAGCCTGGACATCACCACCGCGCTGCGCCCCGCCCTGGCCGCGCTCGACGCCCCGGCCGCGCACGCCCTCGCCGTCCTGGCCGCCGCCGGCCTCGCCGCGCTCACCGCGGCGGACGCGGCGGCCCTGCTCGACCTGCCCCTCGACGACGCCGAGGACGTCCTGGAACGGCTCTGCGACGCCCGGCTCCTGGAGCCCGGCTCCGGCGCCGACCACCCCGCCCGCTACCGGATGCCGGCCCTCGTCGGCCTCCTCGGCCGGCTCGGCCGCGCCGCCGTCCTGGCGGCCTGACCCCGAGGCTCCCGCCGCCGGGTCAGGCCGCCGGACCAGGCCGCCGGCCCGCCCTCAACCGCACCCACCGGCGTGGCCCTCGTCCAGCCCGTAGGTCGCGATGTACCCGTTCTCCGCGGTGCCCCGCACGGCCAGTTCGCTCAGCGCGTCGACGTAGTCCGCCAGCAGCTCGGCCCACGGCGTCCCCCCGTCCTGCAGCAGCAGGTCCTGGTCCAGGGCCGCGCTGCGCTCGATCTCGGTCAGGACGTCCAGCGGGTGCTCGACCTTCAGTTCCTCGAACATCGTTCCCTCGTTTCCGTTCCGTCGGTGGCGTCGGGCCGTCCCCGGCCCCGCACCAACAGACTGGAACCGCCGTCTGTACCCGCCCTCCGCTCCGTCTTGCAGCACCGGTACAGATCCCCGATAGGCCCGCCATACACGGCCGTTGGACGCTCCCGCCATGACCCTCGACGCCCGCACGCCCGCCCCCGTCGACCGCATCGTCATCGCGGGCGGCACGCTCACCGCCTGGATCGCCGCGGCCCGGCTGGCCTCCGCCTTCCGGGACACCGTCCGCGTGACGGTCGTCGAGACCGCCGAACGCCCCACCGCGCAGGTCACCGCGCTCGCCCCCGCCTTCCGGCGCGACCTCCTCGACCGGCTCGGCACCCCCGAGAGCACGTGGCTGCGCGCCTGCTGCGCCTCCTTCAACGCGGCCACCCGGTACCGGGGCTGGCGCCCCGACCCGGTCTACCTGCCCGACCCCGGCGCCACCCCCAGCTGCGAGGGCTTCCCGCTCACCGACTTCTGGCAGCTGCGCCGCAGCACCGGCCACACCCTGGAACCCGTCGACCACGCGTGCTTCGTCACCCCGCCGCTGCTCGACGCCCGGAAGTCACCGCGCTGGCTCGACGGCCGCACCGCCTTCCCCCACGGCTGGCACGCCGACACCGCGATGCTCACCCACTTCCTGCGCCGCACCGCCGTCCAGACCTGCGGGGTACGGCTGCACAGCGCGGAGATCCTCGGCGCCGAACGCGACCCGGCAGGCCTGGTCACCGCGCTGCACACGACCCGCGGCCGCGAGGAGGCCGACCTCTTCCTCGACTGCACCGGCCGCGCCGCCCGCCTGCTCACCGGCATCCTCGGCGAACCCTTCCGGCCCGCCGCCGACGGCCTCGTCGCCGACACGCTCGCCACCGTCACGCTCCCCCACGACAGCGCCCGCCACGGCGTCGCGCCCTACACCGCCGTCACGACCCGCCCCGAGGGCCACACCTGGCACCGCACCCTCCTCGGCCGCCGCACCACCGGCCTCGCCTACGCGAGCGGGCGCACCGGCGCCGCCGAGGCCGAACGGATCCTCGGCGCCCCGGCCGGCGCCGTCGTCACCCACACCGCCACCCCCGCGGGCCGGCTGCGCCGCAGCTGGGTCGGGAACTGCCTGGCCCTCGGCACCGCCGCCGCCAGTGCCGACCCCCTGGACGAGGACCACGCCGACACCCTCGCCCTGCTCGACCGGCTGGTGCGCGACCTCCCCTCCCGCGACGGCCGCACGACCCCGGCCGCCCGCTTCGACGCCACCGCCGCCGCCCTGCACGAGCAGGCCCTCGACCTCGCCCGGCTCCGCCGGCTCACCTCCCCCTACGCACCGCCCGTCCCGGCCCCCGACCACCTGCGCCAGGTCCTCGACGCCCACGCCGCCGGCCTCGCCCCCACCCCCGACGAGCTCCCGCTGCGCGCCCTCCTCACCGCCCTCACCCCGCACACCGCCGCCCCGCCCCCGTCCCTCGCCCACCACCCGCACGCGATCCGCACCGCCGACGACGCGTTCACCCGCATCAAGCGCCACCAGCGCACCCTGCTGGAGACCCTCCCCGACACCCACACCTACCTGACCGCCGCCGGCTCCCTCCCCACACCGGCCCTCGCCTGACGCCGTCTCCCCCTCTCCGGCCCCCACTCCGGCCCCCCGCCCGACGCCGTCTCCCCCTCTCCCCCAATCCCCCACAGCTCCCGTCCCCCTTCCCCCCATCTCCTCCCCCCGCCCCGAAGCCCCCGCCTCTTCCCCCCACCGACGGGGTGTGCTTCGGCCCGACGCATGCCTTATGTTGCACAGGCAAGACACGGGGGAGACGGCGGGCGGCGAATGGCACGGGACTACGACAGTCAGCTGCTGGAGTCGGTGGCGGTGCGTCGGCGCAGGATGCGCGACGCGCTGCTCTTCGGCGCGCAGCGGGTGCGGCGGACGGCCGACGAGCGGTTCGGGAAGGTGTTCGCGGGGATCGCGATCGCGGCCGTGCTGTGCGCCGGCTGCGTCGGGTGGTCGTTCCTGCAGACCACGCTGGCCAAGCAGAAGGCCGACCAGCAGAAGCAGCAGCAACAGCAGCAGCAGTTCCAGGTGCCCCACGACTCGCCGGACCCGTCGCGCCCGCCCACGCCGTCGGTGTCCCCGTCGGCGGCCCACGCGGTGACCCCGCAGTCGGCGCCGAAGGCCGGGCCGCAGTCGACGCAGCAGGCCGCACCGACAAAGGCCGCAAAGTCCCCCGAACCGGCCCATTCGTAGAAGCATCGGCCCGAGAGGTCGCAAAGGTCGCGATGATAGGTTCCCGCAAGTGGTGAGCACAGCAACGACTTCCCCGGCCCGTCTCAGCAGGGTGACCCTGATCGGGGAGCGGCGCCGGGCCGACGTGGTCCTGCCCTCCGACACACCGATCGGCATGTTGCTCCCGGACGTGCTGCAGCTGCTCGACGACCGGGCCGCGAACCGCCCGATGACCCGCCAGCTGGTGACCCCGGACGGCTCGGCGCTGCCGCACGACAGCACCCTGGACTCCGCGGGCGTGGCCGACGGCGCCGTCCTGCGGCTGGTCCGCGCGCACTCCGCCCCGCCCGCCCCGGTCGTGCACGACGTCGTCGACCTCGTCTCCGACGACCTGGACCTGCGCGCCTGGCGCTGGCGCCCGGCCGCGCGCCGGGGCAGCGCCGGGGTCGCGACGGTGGCGTTCGCCGTGACGGCCGCCGTGCTGGCGCGGCACGAGTTCCCGCTGGCCCCGCTGGCCGGCGGACTGCTCGCGGTGGCCGCCGTGCTGCTGGCCGCCGGCGCGCTGGTGTCGAAGATCGGGGAGGGCAACCGGGGCCTGGCCACGGCGCTGCTGCTGGCCTCGGGCGGGCTCGGCATCCTCGGCGCGTGGACCGCGGCGGACGCCTACCACTGGGGGCCGCCGGTGCGGCTGGCCGCGGTGGCGGGCGCGCTCGCCGTGACCGTCGTCATGCTCGGCTTCTTCTCGCCGCTCGGCCGCGGCGGCCTGATCGGCGCCGGCGCCCTCACCGTGATCACCGCGGTGTGGGAGGCGGTGGCCGCCGTCCACACCGAACCGGCCCGGGTGGGCGCCCTGATGGCGCTGTTCTCGGTGGTGCTGCTCGGCGTCCTGCCACGGCTCGCCCTGATGGCCTCGGGCCTGACCGCACTGGACGACCGCCGCTCGGCCGGCGCGTCGGTCAGCCGGCACTCGGTGGGCACCGCGCTCGCGGCGACGCACCGCGGCCTCGCGCTCGCCACGATCGCGACCGCCGCGTCGGCCGCCGCCGCGGGCTGGCTGCTGACGCTGGCCGCGAAGCCGACGGCCTGGACGGTGGTGCTACCGTCGCTCGTCGCCGTGGTGCTGCTGTCCCGGGCACGGGCGTTCCCGCTGGTCGCCGAGGTCGTGGCGCTGCTCGCCGCGGCCGCGGTGCTCACGGTGCGCCTGGTGGTGCTGTGGGTCGGGCACGGCGGCGGGGCAGGGGCACTGGCCGTGCTGTGCGTCGCGGCGGTGCTGCCGCTGGTCGCGCTGGCGGTGCAGCCGCCGGAGCACACCCAGGTGCGGCTGCGCCGGGTGGCCGACCTGGTGGAGTCGATCGGCATGGTGGGGCTGTTCCCGCTGGCCGTCGGGGTGTTCGGGGTGTACGGGCAACTGCTCAGCAAGTTCTGAGCCACCCGTCAGCAGGTCGGATCTGGAGGGGCAGAGGAAGTCATGTCGAACGGGGAGAACTGGCAGGGCGACGTCCTGCGCGATCTGCGGGCCCAGCTCGACGGTTCCGCGTGGGGCCCACCACCGGCCGACGGGGCCCGGCCCGCGCCCGCGGGACCGCCGCAGGACCGGGTGCCGTACGACCAGGCGCCGCCGCAGGACCCCGCCGCGCAGCAGTACCAGCCGCCGCAGGGCCGACAGCCGTACCCGCAGCAGCCGTACGAGCAGCAGCCGCAGGTGACGACCCAGCGGACGCCGGAGTCCCGCCCCACCGTCGACGGCAGCCTGACCGCGCTCGGCCGCAAGCCGCGCGGCGGCGAGCCGTTCGCCACCCGGGCCGCGCACGCGGTGTGGAAGAACGTCTCCTCCTCCGCCTCCCGCGAGGTCGCCGAGATCACGCGGATCGCCGAGAGCCTCCAGCAGCCGGTGACCACCGGCCGCCAGATCGCCGTCACCTCGATCCGCGGCGGCGCCGGCAAGTCGACGGTCGCCGCCCTGCTCGGCACCACCTACGCCCACTACCGCCAGGACCCGGTCCTGTTCGTCGAGGCCGACACCGCGCTCGGCTCGCTGCCGATCCGGCTGGGCACCGAGACGCTGCGCTGGACCGCCAGCGACCTCGCCGAGATCGTCAAGCCGCAGATGTCGCTGCTGGACATCACCGGCTACCTGGTCCAGCTGCAGAACAACTCCTGGCTCCTGCCGGGCAGTCAGGGCCAGATCGGCGCGATGCTCGACGCCCGCGGCTACCAGCGCGTCATGGTCGCGCTGCGCCGCTACTTCGGCGTCACCGTCGTCGACTGCCAGACGCTGCCCGACGAGGTCGCCCGCGTCGCGCTCTCCGCCGCCCAGGCCCGGGTCATCACCACCCCGGCCACCCTCGACGGCATCGCCAGCACCCACGCCGTCCTGCAGTGGATGCGCGCCCTGCCCGCGCACGTCATCGCCGGAACGGTCGTCGTCGTCACCGAACTGACCCCGCACGCGGGCGTCGACGTCGAGGCGGCCGTGCGCACCCTGCGCGCCACCGGCACGGCCGTCCACGTGCTCCCGTACGACCGCCACCTCGCGGCCGGCGGCGTCATCCGGACCGACCTGCTCGCCCGCGCCACCCGGAGCACCGCCACCCGGCTCGCCGCCGACGTCTTCCAGCTCTCCCAGAAGCGCCACTGACGATGAGTACCCGACTGATCCACCGCCCGGCCCGGACGGTCCGTCCGCCGGCCGCCCCCGAGGCCCGCACCATCGAGGCCCCGCCCAACCTGCCCGAGGGCAAGGCCGGCAACATCGCGATGTCGCTGCTGCCGATGGCCGGCGTCATGTCCTCGGTCATCATGATGACCGTCGTCCGCAACAGCCAGTTCGCGGGACTCGGCGCCATCATCCTGCTGGTCACCGTCCTGGGCTCGGTCGGCCTGCTGTTCTCCCAGCGCGGCAAGGCCCAGCGCACCCGCCGCACCCAGCGCGAGGCCTACCTCACCTACCTGGAGGACCTGCGCGAGGAGCTCGCCGCCGAGGAGCGCGCCCGCGGCGATCACGCCGACGTGCTCAACCCGCCGCCCGGCGCCCTGTACGACATCGTCCGCGACCCGGCCCGGCTGTGGGAGCGCCGCCGCGTCGACGGCGACTTCCTGCGGGTCCGCGTCGGCACCGGCGAGATGCCGGTGCGCGACCTGCGGATCGGCCAGCAGGCCTCCTCCGCGATGACCCCGCCCGACCGCTTCATGCTCAACGAGGCCTCGGCGCTCACCACCCGCTTCCGCACCGGCACCGAACTCCCGCTCACCGTCCCGCTCGACCGCGTCGGCGACGTCAGCGTCATCGGCCCGCGCGAGGACTGCCTGCGGGTCGCCCGCGCCCTGCTCACCCAGAGCGCCGCCCTGCACGCGCCCGACGACGTCGCCGTCGCCCTGGCCGTGCCCGGCGAGCGCCTCCCCGACTGGGAGTGGGCCAAGTGGCTCCCCCACCTGCTCGACACCGACCAGTACGACGGCCCGGTCGCCGCCCGCCGCATCGCCCCCTCGATGCCGCAGCTGGCCCGCCAGATCGGCGCCGAACTGCGCCGCCGCGCCTCCTACGCGACCGAGGTCCGCCGCGGCCTGTCCGGCTCCGACGCGCTGTCGATGACCTCCCGGCTGCTCGTCGTGGCCGACGGGCACGGCGAGGACGCCGTCGACCTGCCGCGCCCGGACGACGCGGTCGGCCTGCGCGAGATGGGCGTCACCGTCCTTCACCTGCTGGAACGGCGCGTCCAGGAGCCCGGCCAGATCGGCGTGCGGATCACGGTCGAGGGCGACCAGGTGCTCATCGAGGACCTCCGCCAGGAGCAGCCGATCAGCGCCCACGGCACCGTGGACGAGGTCGGCCCCTCCTTCGCCGAGGGCCTGTCCCGGATGCTCGCCCCGCTGCGGCTGTCCGCCGAGTCGCTCGGCGACGCCCCGCTGAGCGGCCCGGTCGAGTTCGCCGGCCTGCTCGGCATCGACGACGTCGCCCACCTCGACCTCGCCCGGCTGTGGGCCCCGCGCGGCGAACGCGCCTTCCTGCGGGTGCCGATCGGCATCAGCGACGGCCACGAGCCGGTGCTGCTCGACCTCAAGGAGTCCTCCGAGCTGGGCATGGGCCCGCACGGCCTGTGCGTCGGCGCCACCGGCTCCGGCAAGTCCGAGCTGCTGCGCAGCCTGGTGCTCGCCCTGGTGGCCACCCACCCGCCGGAGGACCTCTCGCTCGTCCTCGTCGACTACAAGGGCGGCGCGACCTTCGCCCCGTTCGCGAACCTGCCGCACGTCGCCGGCGTGATCACCAACCTGGAGAACCAGGCCGGCCTGGTCGAGCGCGTGCACGCCTCGCTCGCCGGTGAGGTCAAGCGCCGCCAGCAGGTCCTCAAGGACGCCGGGAACGTCGCCGACATCGGCTCCTACGCCGCCCTGCGGGCCGAGCGCCGGCCCGACCTCGAACCGCTGCCGCACCTGTTCGTCGTCATCGACGAGTTCGGCGAACTCCTCACCGCCAAGCCGGACTTCATCGACCTCTTCCTGTCCATCGGCCGGATCGGCCGCTCCATCGGCGTGCACCTGCTGCTCTCCAGCCAGCGCATCGAGGGCGGCAGCCTGCGCGGCCTGGACACCTACCTGTCCTACCGGCTCGGCCTGCGCACCTTCTCCGCCGACGAGTCCCGCACGGTCCTCGACACCACCGACGCCTTCCACCTCCCGCCGCTGCCCGGCTTCGGCTACCTCAAGGTCGACACCAGCCACTACGAGCGGTTCAAGGCCAGCTACGTCTCCGGCGCCTACCGCGGCCCGGTCCAGCGCGGGGACGAGGACGCCGGCCCGCTCGCCCTGGAGTACGGCGCCTTCAACACCCCGGCCAAGGCCGAGGACCAGGACGGCCCCGAGCCGGCCGCCCGCCGCCGCACCACCGGCCCGACCGAACTCGGCGTCGTCGTCGGCCAGCTGGAGAACGCCGCACCCCCGGTCCGGCGGATCTGGCTGCCGCCGCTGCCCGCCGCGATCGCGCTCGACAGCGTCGCCGGCCCGCTCGACGTCGGCCCGCGCGGCATGCAGCTCACCGGCCGGCGCGGACGCCTCCAGGTGCCGCTCGGCCTGCTCGACGACCCCACCCGGCAGTGGCAGGGCAACTGGGTCCTGGACCTGACCGTCGCCGGCGGCCACGTCGCCTTCATCGGCGGCCCGCAGTCCGGCAAGACCACCCTGCTGCGCACCCTGGTCCTGTCGCTCGCGCTCACCCACACCCCGCAGGAGGTCGGCGTCTACGGCCTCGACCTGGTCGGCGGCGGCCTCCAGGCGCTGGCCGGCCTGCCGCACGTCGGCGGCATCGCGGGCCGGGCCGACCGCGAGCGCGCGGCCCGCACGGTCGAGGAGGTCCGGGCGATGCTCACCGCCCGCGAGGACCTCTTCCGCGACCACAACATCGACTCCGTCGACCAGCTGCGCAGCCTGCACGCCGCGGGCCGGCTGCCGGAGCTCGCCTCCGCCGAGATCGTCCTGGTCATCGACGGCTTCGGCGCGCTGCGCGACGACTTCGAGGAGCTGGACGACGCCGTCCTCGACATCCTCAAGCGCGGCGGCGGCTACGGCATCCACGTCGTGGCGGGCATGCTCCGCTGGAACGACGTGCGGATCGCCGCCCAGTCGAACTTCGGCACCCGGGCCGAGCTGCGGCTCAACGACCCCAGCGAATCCAGCATCGAGCGCAAGCTCTCCGAGACCCTCTCCGCCGACGAGCCCGGCCGCGTCCTGACCGACGGGCGGCTGTTCGCCCAGGTCGCGCTGCCCCGGATCGACGGCCTCGCCGACAACGGCGAGCTCGGCACCGTCCTGGAGCAGAGCGCCAGGACCGTCCGCGCCACCTGGACCGGCGAGCTCGCCCAGCCGGTCCGCGTGCTGCCGCACGTCCTGGAGCCGCACCTGCTGCCCGGCCCGGTCGCCGAGCCGCGGCGGGTGCCGATCGGCCTGGACCAGGCGGCGCTCGCACCCGTCCTGCTCGACCTGTTCCACCACGACCAGCACCTGCTGGTCCTCGGCGACAGCGAGTGCGGCAAGTCCAACCTGCTGAAGACCGTCGCCGGCGGGCTGATCGAGCGGCACGGCGAGGACGAGATCGTGTTCGCCGTGATGGACCCGCGCCGCAGCCTGCGCGGCGTGATCCCCGAGGAGTACAACGGCGGTTACGCCTACAACGCCCGGATGTGCGCCGGCCTCGCCGCCGCCGTCGCGGGCGAGCTGGAGAAGCGGCTGCCGGACGAGAACGCGCCGCTGGAGGACCTGGAGCCGGGCCGCTGGCGCGGCGGCGGCCCGCGGATCGTGGTGCTCGTCGACGACTACGACGTCCTCACCACCGCCGGCCAGAGCCCGCTCGCGCCGTTCCTGCCGTACCTGCCCTCCGCCGCCGACATCGGACTGCACTTCGTCGTGACCCGCCGCGTCGCGGGCGCCTCGCGCGGCATGTACGAGCCGCTCGTGCAGGGCCTGCGCGAGTCCGGCGCCTCGGCGCTGGTGATGACCGGCGACCGCGGCGAGGGGCAGCTGTTCCCCGGCGTGTACGCCGCGCTGCAGCCCGCCGGGCGCGGCGTCATCGTCCGCCGGGGCCAGCCGAACCGGCTGGTCCAGACCGTGTACACGCCCGAGTAACCGAAGGACTCGACGACATGACCAAGGACGTCATCGCCCTCACCCCGCGGATGCCGGACGCCTGGACGGTGCTCGCCGGCCTCCTCTCCGGCGGCCCCGACAAGCTCCTGGACACGACGGGCGAGGGCGCGGTCGTCCAGCTCCTCGACGAGCAGGCCCGGCCGCTGGTCTCGGTCGAGGCGCCGCTGCTGGTGCAGGTCCCGGGCGAGGCCGAGCGGCTGCTGGGCGCGACCCCGCCGCGCGTGCCGTACTGGTGGACCGAGGCCCGCGCCACCACCGGCGTGCCGGACGCCGAGAAGCTCGCCGGCACCTTCGCGGCCCGCGTCGCCCACCTCGCCGACGGCACCGCGTGGCCGCGCGAGGCGACCCGCTCGCTGGCCGTCGTCGACACCGCCGGCATCACCGCCGCACCCACCCCGGCCGCCGCGCAGCCCGCCGTCGACGTGCTGACCGAGAAGGTCGCCGTGGTCATCATGGACCGCCCGGTGGTCGCCATGACCGCCTGGCTCTCCGATGCCTTCCGGGCCGCCGCCGAGTCCAACCGCGGCCTGCAGATCGTCACCCCGGCCGGCACCACGCTGTCCCCCGCCGTCCGCGGCAACCTGCCCGGCTGGCCGTCCCGCTGGGTCGTCCAGGACGAGCGGGACGGCTACTACGACGGCCTCACCGGCGCCGTCCTGCGCTGGCAGGAGGGCATGTTCGCCACCGTGGTGAACCCGGAGGGCACCGAGGACGACCCGCGCACCCCGGTCGCCGCCTCCTACCAGGACGTCTCCGCCACCGGCGACCTCCAGCTGGCCGTCACCTTCCGCGCCGCCCACCCCGCCGACGCCCGCCTCGTCCTCGGCGGCGCCCTGGAGACCGTCTGGCGCGAACTGACCGGCGAGCCGCCGGCCGGCTGGGGCAGCGCCGAGCCCGCCAACCTGCCGTGGTCCCCGGGCCGGCTCACCGACCTCGCCTACTCCCGGGCACCCGAGCCCACCTGGTTCGTCGTCGTCGGCAGCCCCGAACGCCCCGGCCTGGCCACCCTGAAGGTCACCCGCACCAAGTCCGGCGTCGAGGAGGAGGTGACCCTCGCCTTCGGCTACGGGCCCGGCGAGGAGCCGCCGTTGGACGCCCTGCCGCGGATGGCCGAGGCACTGGTGACCCGCCACCGGCTCAAGTCGATGCTGCTCCAGCTGCGCCGCGCCCGCCGCGACCTGGCGGTGCCCGCGTACTTCGAGGGCCCCGGTGTGCCGCTGGCCTTCGTGCTCGGCGCGGAGGAGGTCCGGGCCGTCCCGGACGACCGCGCCCGCCGGACGCCGCTGTCGGCGGAGCCTGTCAGACTGGGTCCGAAGGCCCGGCCGGCCTACTACTACCCGATGCCCGGGGATCCGTCCGACCTCTCCGGGTGGACGGAATTCGAGCGTCTGGTGCGGCATTTGAAGGGTGAGTGAAGGCCTCGGCGGCGACCGGCGGCAACACTCCTGGTGGTGTGTCATACGTTGGTCACAAGCCGGGGGCCGCACCTTGCGGGCGGGATATAGGTTGATAGAAATGGACATACTTACGATTCGTCGAGCGGACGGGGGAGCGGTATGAAGTTCGACATGGGGAACCAGGCGCTGCAGACGCTGATGTCGGGGTCGAAGACCTCGAACCAGGATCTGGGTGCGCTGGTCAAGCAGCTCGTGGCGGCGGCGGAGCCGCTGGAGGGCAAGTTCAACGGTCAGGGCAAGCAGATGTTCGACAGCTTCAAGTCGCGGGCGGACGAGATCGCGAACGCGCTGAACTCGTCGCTGTCGGCGATCCTGGGCGGTCAGTCGGGCATGGAGCAGGCCTTCGGCCAGGGTGACCAGGAGCAGGGCCAGAACGCGAAGACGAACATGACGTCCGCGCGCTTCGACGCGGCGCGCTTCGGCGCCCGCTGACCGCGACCGGGTCGTCGGTTCCTTCTCTGCAGGGTGCTCCGCAAGGTCCTCTGCAGGTTCTTCAACGGGTTCTTCAGCAGGTTCTTCAACGGGGAGTGTGATCTGTCATGGCCGGTGGCGGGGGTTCGGACCGTCGTTCCTACGACCACGGTGCTTCGTCCGAGGCGCAGCGCAACATCCAGGGCGTGATCGGGCAGCTGGAGCAGGTGATGACCGCGCGTGACGCGCAGGTGAAGGCCGTCATGGGCGATTTCCAGGCCGACGGCGTGTCCGAGGAGTACCACGCCAAGGAGCTGCGCTGGAAGAACGTCTCCCAGGAGGTGCGCAACATCATCTCGCTGCTGCGCAAGACGCTCGAGGAGAACGACAGCACCGCGCAGCAGACGGTCGCCCGCGCCAAGACCGCGGTCGACAACATCGGCTGACACGGGCCGATCCAGTAGGCACGGACAACGGGGGAGCTCGACATGGCGGGTGACTGGGATATCCAGCCGCAGGGCGTCCAGGGCCAGTTGAAGATCGTCGGCGGACACGCCGGCGACCTCTCGACGGCGCTGAACAACCTGGTGACGGACATGCAGGCGGCAGCGCAGGCCGCCGGTACGGCGGTGCCGGGATCGCATGCGACGGTCGAGGTCCAGGGCCCGGTGCCCGTGGGCGCACCTTCGTTGTCGCACGGCGCGATGGGCCCGGTCGCGGCCGCCCTCTCGCAGTACCTGGAAGGCCGGCAGGCCGAGTTGAAGTCGATGTCGGAGCGCATCGAGGCCTGCCTGACCGGCACGGTCAAGGCCGTCAACGAGTACATCGCCGGCGACCTGACCGCCGCGAAGAACGCCCAGGACGCGGCGAAGTCCGTGGACCTCAAGGCGCTCGGCATCCAGCCGGAGGACAAGGGCAAGTGAGCGACGAGAATCCGGTGAACCCGGCCGAGGTGCCGGTCTTCACGGGCAACCTGGGCACTCTCGACGAGAAGGTCAAGTCGATCTCGACGGGAGGGGCGAAGATCGCCTCGGCCGCCGGGGACGTGCACACCAGCTTCGGCGCCCTGAGCGCGTTCTACAAGGCGCCCGAGGCCGACCAGCTGTTCGCGACGACGAAGCCGGTGTCGGACCTGGGCCTGAAGCTCAGCCAGGACGTCTGCACGATCTCGGGCGCGCTGGGCCAGTACTCCAAGGACGCGGCGCCGATCAGGGACAGGCTCAAGACCCTGAAGGACGAGGCCATCGCGTTCAAGGCGATGGCCGACAAGAACCACGA
>NZ_JBHYWI010000016.1:14063-141736 GCF_042751525.1 Kitasatospora sp. NPDC059408 | reverse complement strand
TTTTTTTTTTTGTATCGCCGAACGAGCACTTCCTCATTTTCTGCGGCGCCGTTCGGGCCGGCCCCGCGGCTGGGGGGGGGGGCGCCGCCCCCCCCCCCCCGCCGCAGGACCTTGTGATCCGCGTGAGCTAATTCGCGCCCAGCGGCAGTGCGTGCAGGGCGTCGTCGTGGCCCGCGTAGAGGTGGGTGTCGTCGGCAGCCAGCGACCAGACGTCCTTGCCGGGGATCCCGTCGCGGAAGGTCCAGAGCTGCCGGCCGGTCGCGGCGTCGATCGCCCACACGCCACCGGCGGCCGGCCCGGGGACGTACAGCACGCCCTTGGCCACCAAAGGTTGGCTCCGGACGTCCAGCGGGAACGGCAGCCGGTAGGACCACACCTGGCGGCCCGTCGCTGCGTCGTGGCCCGTGAGCAGGCCGTTGTCGCGCGGGACGTAGACCCGGGCGTCGTCCGCGACCGGCGGCAGCGCCCGCCATTGTTCTCCCGCGGCCGGACCGGCCGTCCAGCGCGACTCGCCGTTCGGCGCCAGCGCGCGGACGCCCCCGGTGCCGTCGGGGACATAGATGTTCTCCGGTCCGGGGGTGTACCAGCGCAGGTTCTCGTCCGCGGGGGCCTTCCACAGCTCCCTGGCGTCGGTGGCATCCCGGACGACCACCTCGGTGCGCTCGCCGGCTCTGCGCCTGCACAGCAGCAGGCCGGGGGCGGCCGTCACGGGGGCCAGCAGGTTCTCGCCGGCCCCGAAGGGCCGCGACCAGAGCACCGACCGGTCCGAGACCCGGATCGCGAACACCTTGGTGTCGGGTGACGTGGTCGTGGTCGAACCGTAGTTGAGGACCGAGCCGTACAGCGTGCCGCCGTCGCAACCGGCCAGCTGGACGCTGCCGCGGCCCGACTCCTCGGGCAGCGGCAGGCTCCAGTCACCGCCGGGGTCGGTGAGATGGCGGGACTCGATGCGGCCCTGGAAAGTGGTGAACAGCCGGTCCGGCCCGAACACCACGCTCCCCATGGAGTCCGGGCCGCTCGGCGGGTACGGGCGCGGCTGGTCGAAGGTGATCAGCCGCGCCGGGGCGCCGCTCGCGGGATCCAGCACCACGAGCCTGGTGCGGGACGGGAACAGCGGCCGGTCCGGCCGGTCCGCCAGCCGTTCGGGCGCCATCGCCTCCGCCCCCCGGTACGTCCAGGCCGGCGCGGGCCCCTCCGCCGCGGTCGGCCGCGGCGTCGGCGGCGCCGTCCGGGCGGAGCGCCCGAAGGCCCACAGCGCCGCGCCCCCCGCGAGCACCCCGGCCCCGACGAGCAGTCCCCGCCGGCCGAGCCGCGGCCCCTCCCCGCCCCCGCCGACCACGTCCCCGGGCGTCCCGCCGGCACCGCCCGCGTCGTCCCACTGCCACGAGCCCTGCTCCGCCGACCGCTGCCCGGCCGAAGGCGACTCCATCTACCGGCTCCCTCGTCCCCCCAAGGCAGCGCTCGCCGCCGCCGATCAACGGAGACTACCGAACATCCGTCCCCGATCTATTGCGGCGGCGCGATCCGGCCGGGTCTCGGATCCGCCGGCAGTCGGCGGCGTCCCGTCGGCCGCCGTCCGGCATGGCCCTTCGCGCACTCCGGCCGCCGGGCGGGCAGGCTCGGGACCAGCACACCGTGGTCCGGCGCTGCCGGCCGGAGGGTACGGCCATGTGGACCGAGGGCGGTATCAGGCGGTTCGGCGGCGGAGGGTGGCGGCTCCCAGGGCGAGGGCGAGGGCGAGCAGGGCGGAGCCGGCGACGACGGCGAGATCGCGCGCCACGGCGGAGTCGGCGGTGGCGGTGGTGGTGAGCCGGGTCATCGCGTCGACGGCGTAGGAGAGCGGCAGGACGTCGGAGGCCCAGCGCAGCGCGGTCGCCATGGCGTCGCGCGGGACGAAGAGCCCGCACAGCAGCATCTGGGGGAGGAGGACGGCGGGCAGGAACTGGACGGCCTGGAACTCGGTGGCCGCGAACGCCGAGACCAGGAGGCCGAGTGCCATGCCGAGCAGTCCGTCGGCGACGGCGACGGCGAAGACCAGCCAGGTGGGGCCGGCGATGTGCAGGCCGAGCGGGCCGATGGTGAGGGCGGTGGCGAGGGTCGCCTGGAGCAGGGCGACGGCGCCGAAGGCCAGGGCGTACCCGAGGAGCAGGTCGAGCTTGCCCAACGGCATGGTGAGCAGCCGTTCCAGGGTGCCGGTGGTGCGTTCGCGGAGCATGGCGACCGAGGTGACCAGGAACATCACGAGCAGCGGGAAGACGCCGAGCAGGGCGGGGCCGGTCCGGTCGAAGGTGGCGGGCTGGGCGTCGAACATGTACTTGAGCAGGACGAGCAGCAGGCAGGGCACGACCAGGAGCAGGGCGAGGGTGCGCGGGTCGTGGCGCAGCTGGGTGAGGACGCGGCGGGCGGTGGCGAGGGTGCGCCGCAGGGCGTGCGCCGTCCGCGGCCGGGTGCGGGGGGTGGTCATCGGCCGGCCTCCACCAGTTCGAGGAACGCGCTGTCGATGTCGGCGGCTCCGGTGGCGCGGAGCAGCGCGTCGGGGGTGTCGTGGGCGAGCAGCCTGCCGTCGCGCATCAGCAGCAGGCGGTCGCAGCGGGTGGCCTCGTCCATGACGTGGCTGGAGACCAGCAGGGTGGCGCCGCCGTCGGCGAGCCGGCGGAAGAGCCGCCAGAGGTCCTGGCGGAGCACCGGGTCGAGGCCGACGGTCGGCTCGTCGAGGATGAGCAGCTCGGGGGTGCCGAGCAGGGCCGCGGCGAGGGAGACGCGGGCGCGCTGGCCGCCGGACAGGCGGTCGGCGATGTCGCGTTCGTGGCCGGTCAGGCCGACCTGGGCGATCACCCGGGCGGGGTCGGTCCCGGGTGCGCCGAGGACGGCGGCGAAGTAGTCGAGGTTCTCGGCGACGCTGAGGTCTCCGTAGACCGAGGGGGCCTGGGTGACGTATCCGACGCGGTGGCGCAGGGCGGGGCTGCCGGCGTCGAGGCCGAGCACCTCGACGCGGCCGGCGGCGGTGCGCTGCACGCCGACGACCGAGCGCAGCAGGGTGGTCTTGCCGCAGCCGCTGGGGCCGAGCAGGCCGGTGATGGTGCCGGCGGCGATGTCGAGGTCGAGGCCGTGGAGGACCGGGCGGCCGCCGCGTTCGACGGTCAGGCCGGTGATGCGGACCGCGGGGCCGGGCGGCCCCGCCATGGAATTCATCATGTGATGAGTTTTGCGCCGCCGGAGGTGCCGGTCAAGTCGCGCGCAGGTGTCACCGGTGACAATGGCCTCGTGAGTGGCGAGGGGAATCAGCAGAAGCGGGTCGGACGGCGCCCCGGGGGAGAGGACACCCGGGGCGCGGTGCTGGAGGCGGCCCGGGCGGAGTTCGGGGCCCGCGGGTACCAGAAGGCGAGCATGCGGGCGATCGCCCGCGCGGCCGGTGTGGACGCGGCGCTGCTGCACCACTACTTCGGGACGAAGGACCGGCTGTTCCTGGCGGCACTGGACTTCCCGGTCGACCCGCGGGCCGTCGTGGAACGCGTGCTCGCGGGCGAACGCGAGCGCGTCGGCGAGCGCGTGGCCGCCTTCGTCCTCGGGCTCTGGGAGGAACCGGCGGTACGGGACCGGCTGCTGGCGCTGCTGCGCACGGCGGCGGCCAGCGAGGAGGTGGCGGCGCTGGTGCGGGGCTTCATGGTGACCGAACTCGTGGGCCGACTTGCGGGCGAACTCGACCTGGAGGAGCCGGAGTTGAGGGTGGAGCTGACGCTCTCGCAGATCGTCGGGCTGGCGATGGCGCGCTACGTGATCCAGGTGGAGCCGCTCGCGTCGGCACCCGCGGAACGGCTCGCCCCGCTCCTGGCCCGGACGGTGCAGGGATACCTGGCCGAGCCCTGAGGGTGCGCGGCGCCGGGCCTGGCGGCGCCGCCGGACCGTTCTCGGGCACAGCTCGACAGCGCGACGTAAGCCGATGACGTCCCGCCACCCTCCCAGTAGGCTTCCGAGCAGTGACGTCGGCAGTGACGTCGGCGGGGAGGACGCGGAACATGCTCGGCTGGTGGATCGGCATCACGGAACTGAGCCCCGAGGAGTACGACCGGGCAATCCCCGAGCAGCGCCGTGACTTCGTTCTCGCCAGGTGGGAGATCGGGGCGTCAGGGATCACGTGGGTGGAGGAGCTGGTGGCCGCGGGCAAGGCCGAGCAGTTGATCCGCGGCGGGTACCCCAACCGCTACACCGCCCGCGCGGAGCACGTCCTGCCCCTGCTGGCCGCCGGTGCGGTGCCCGGCTCCGGTACCGGGACGTGGGTCCAGGCCCGTGCCGTGGAGACGCATCCGGAACGGATCGCCGCGTGCCCGGCCGACCGGGCACTGACGATCGAGGTCTGGGACCTGTCCTAGGGACGCTCGGACGAGCGGTCCGGACCGGCGCGGCGGCCTCTGCCAGGATGGGCGTCCTCGACCCGGGCGGTGCGAAAGGGCGGCGCAGTGGTGGAACTCGACCCGAAGAGACTGCTGATCCTGCGCCAGATCGCCGACTCCGGCAGCGTGGCGGGCGCCTCGCGCGCTCTCGGTCACACGCCCTCCGCGGTGTCCCAGCAGCTGAGCCGGCTGGAACGCGAGGTCGGCGTCCCGCTGGTGGACCGCACCGGCGGACGGGCCGAACTGACCACCGCCGGACGCCTGCTGGCCGGCTACGGCGACCGGATCGGCCAGGCGCTCCAGGACGCGGCCCGCGACCTGCGGGCACTCGGCGGGGCCGCCGCCGGCCCGGTCGCCATCGGTGTGCCGGCGCCCGCCATCACGTTCTTCGCCACCACCGCCGTCCACCTGCTCGCCCGCACCCACCCCGACCTCGTCCCCCGGCTGGTGGAGACCGGGCGGCAGGAGGGGCTGCGCGCACTCCGCCTGGGCGAACTGGACGTCCTCGTCATCGAGGACGACCGGCAGGAGCCCACCCCGCTGCCGCCCGGCGTCGAGGCGAGCGTCATGTTCGAGGACGCCTACCGCCTGGTCGTTCCGGCCGACTGGCCGTCGCCCGCCGACCCCGCCCAGCTGTCCGGCCGCCCCTGGATCACCGCCCCGGCCGGCTCCCCCCGGCAGCTGGCCTTCCAGCGCCTGGCCGCCGAGCACGGCATCGTGCCGCTGGTGGAACACACCGCCCGCTACCGCTTCGCCGTCTACACCATGCTCGCCGCGCGCCTCGGCGCCGCGATCCTGCCCGCGAACGCCGCCGCCCTGATCGGTCCGGGCGCCGGCACCGTCACCTCGTTGCCGGTGCCCGGCTCCTACCTGGTGCGGCTGCTGCGGCGCACCGGCCCGTGGGGCGCGCCCCCGGCGGTACGGGCGGCGGGCGAGGCGCTCCAGAGCGCGCTGCTGACGGCGGGTGAGCGGCTGGCGGCGCAGGGCCTGACCGACGGTGAGCCGCGGGTGAGCAGCCACCTGGTCGATCCCGGCGAGCGGACCGCGCCCGGCGGGCCGTCCGCCACGCCTGTGCCGTAAGCATCGCTGAACACCAGGGGTGAGCACCGCTTTCTGGTGCCGGTCCCGCGCCTCTGCCAGCGTGGCCGGGTGACCACCACCGCGGACGACCGACCTCCCGTTCCTCCCACTTCCCCGACTTCTCGGACTCCCGAGGACCGACGGCCCTCCACCGCCCCGAGCCGGGCCGGGGGCCCGCGCCGTCGGGCGCGCGGTGCCGTGCGCCTGCTCCAACGCGCCGCCTGGGCCGCGGTGTTGGCCGGCGCGGTGACGACGGCCTGCACCCCGTGGGGCTCGACGCCCTGGTACGCCGGCTGGAGGGGTGCGGCCGGTGCGGCGGCAGTCGCGGCGCTGGCCGGGCCGGTGAGCGTCTCCCTGGGCGAGAGCCCGCGCTCCGGCTCCGTGGCCGGCGCCCTGTTCCGCAGCGCCCTGCTCGCCCTGATGCTCTGCGTGTTCGCCGGCGGTTTCGCCTTCTCCCTCAGCGGCTGGTTCCACCAGCACGACCGCGACGTTCACGCCACGCTCCGGCTGTCCGCCACCGTCACCGGCTGCCACAACAGCGGCGACACCAGCACCGAGTGCACCTACCACTGGACGGCGGACGGGCACGAGTACCGCGCCGACGAGGGCGCGGACGAGCAGTGGCCCGACGGACACCGGGTCGGCGCACGGATCGACCCCGTACACCCGCAACGGGCTCCCGTCACCGGCGGCGGCTACTGGCCGCTGTGGATCATGGTCGCCGTGGGCGGGCTCGGCACCCCGTTCATCCTGTGCGCCTGGTGGCTCCTGGAGGAGCCCGCGGAGTAGAGCCGGGAGGGGGCGAGGGGTGATCGGGTCAGGCCTGGCCGGCGGGGCGCAGCAGGATCTCGTGGATGGCCAGGCGCCGGGGGCGCTGGAGGGCGAAGGTGATGACCTCGGCGCACCTGCTGGTGCACTACCCGCCGAAGGTGGCCCTGTCCAAGCTGATCAACAGCTTGAAGGGCGTCAGCTCCCGATACCTGCGCGCCGAGTACACCGGCCGCGTCAACCGCATCGGCCTCGGGTCCGTGCTCTGGTCCCGGTCCTACTTCGCCGGGTCTTGCGGCGGCGCACCTCTCAGCATCGTCCGCCAGTACATCGAAGGACAGAAGCGGCCTGTCTGGCCGTCACTCCGGAGCCGCAGCGGACTTCGCCGCTTCGCGGCTCCGGGCCAAGGATGCACTCCCTCCCCGGCTAAAGCCGGGGATACCCTGCAAGATCAGGGATGGCACTCCTCGATCCCGTGGACGGTGAAAGCGACCGGTGGGTCAGGCAGTCGCAGGCGTGGCCGGCCGGCGGGCCAGGGCGTCGGAGGCCTTCGCCGTCGCGTACAGGGAGACGGCCAGCGCGATGGTGAGGGCGGCGCCGCCGGCGAAGACGGTGCCGGAGGAGACGGCCTTCGGGTTGCCGGCCTCGGTGCGGGCCGAGCCGGAGATGAACGGCATCACGGCGAGCACGGCGACGCCGAGGACGACCTCGCTCCAGACGACCTTGGGGAAGTGCCGGAGCGTCAGGTGCAGCAGCGAGGTGGTGTCGTCGGCGGCACGCGCCCGGACGATCCGGGGCATCAGCCAGAACTGGTTGAAGGCGCCCGCGACGACCAGCCCGGCGACCAGGAGGATCTTGACGAGCAGGGCGATGCCGTAGCCGGTGGTCCACAGCTGCGAGATGCCGCCGACGTGCTTCCAGCTCAGCCACAGGCCGGAGACGGTGACCGCGCCGACGCAGACCATGGCGACGAGGCCGAAGCGCCGCCACATGTCGGCCCACAGCAGCCCGGCGCCGTCGCCGAGGCTCCTGCGGGTGCCGGCCAGGGCGACGAGCAGGGCCAGGCCGCCGAGCCAGACGGTGCCGGACACGATGTGGGCCTGGTCGAAGACCGGGTTCAGCCACCCGTCGAGGTCGGCGGGGGCGGTGGCCGGCACGGCGCCGATCAGGGTGACGGCGAGGGAGAGCGGCAGCGCGGCGAGGGTGATCCGGTCCACGTGGCGGCGGACGGCCGGCGCGAAGAGGGCGATCAGAGCGGCGGCGGTCACGACCAGGACGGCATTCTGGACGAGGTAGACCGTCCCCTGGGCGATCCAGGCGCCCTTGGCCGCCGGCGCCTGCAGGTAGTCCCATACCCGGCCCGGGGCGAGCGCGTCGCCGAAGGGCATGCCCTTGCCGGCGCGAGCGACGCGGGCAGCGAGCTGGAAGTAGCCCGCGACCAGCAGGACCACTCCGGCCCAGGCGAGGTAGCCGGCGGACCGTCCGCGCAGGACCTCGGCGTCCCCAGTGCTCGTTTCCGGGGCGCGCAGGGCCGGGCGCACGGTGGCCGCGTAGGTGACGGTGGCTCCGACGGCCCCGCTGAGGCCGAGGAAGTAGCCGGTCTTGGTGAGGACCCGCCAGAGCTGGGGCATGGCGTATCCGGCCGTGTTCGCGGCCAACGAAGCATAGTGCATAAGGTAAGGCTAACCTAAATCTTATTCGGGGTCATGATGCGGTGGTGGTGAAGAAGCAACCCGAGAAGCGACGCAGAGGTGCGGCCCGCCCCGCGCCCCGGCCTCGTGCCGGTCCGGAAGCCGGCGCCGGCAGATCGCGCGCGGCCCGAATCCGGATCGGGGGAGGCGCGTACTCGGGTAGGTGTGCCTGCCGATACCGCGTTGCGCGGGCGGGGGAGTCCGGGCCAGGATCGGGGGATGTTCGAGCTGCTGCCGGAGACCGGTCTCGTGTTGCCCCGCGGGGCGGGTGCGCTGCGGTTCGGCATGTCCGAGCGCGAGGCGCAGTGGGCCGTCGCGACCCTGGCGGATGTGCACGAGTACTGGGTCTGCCAGGCCGGTTGGGCCTTCTCGGCCCGCTACGAGGGCTTGGAGCTCCTCGCCTTCGGGGACGTCGTCGACCGGTCGGGCCGCACCGGGCGGGACGTGGACGGGCTGGCGTCCGTCTACGTCCAGCGGCACGACCCCGCGCCGACGGCGCCCTCCGCCGTGCCGGTGGTCCTCCAGGACGTCGACCTGTTCGGCTACCCGGCGGCCGAGGTGCTGGCCGTCCTGGAGCCGGACCTGCACCCCGCGGTGAGGCTCCGGCCGGCCCCGGCCGGCTTCCTGCGGGAGGCGGGGCTCTCGGCGCTGTGAGGAGGCCCCGGGCCGGGAGTCACGGCGGCCGGCCGGCGATGGGGATCGCCTGGGTCACCGTCTTGCCGGCTTCCGTGTCTCCGACGGGCCGCGCCGGGCCCCGAGCTCACTCCGCGGGCAGCCCCAGGGACAGCTGCCCTTCGGCGCAGCTGTCCCGGAGCGCGTGCCGCTCCTCCGGGGACAGCCGTCCGGACGCGCCCCGGCGGCTGCCGTCGAGCATGCTCCGCGCGGTGGTCAGCCAGTCGGCGACCGGGTCCACGCCGATGAACTCGGCCAGGCGGGACAGCTCCTGGTCGGGGGCGTCCAGCAGGTCCTCGTAGACCAGGGTGGTCCGCATGGACGGGGGCACGGCCGCCAGATGGGCGACGCCCTCCGTGACCAGGCGGGACCACAGCTCGCCGAACGCGGTGAGCGGGATGGCGCGGTCCCGCACCAGTGCCGGATCGAACCGTTCGCCGAGCAGCGGGGCGAGGTCGGGCGGCAGTGCCCGGACGTGTTCCTCGGTGAGCTCGAAGAACCCGGTGACACCGGAGCGTCGGAGGATCTCGCGCAGGAGCAGGATCGTCCGGTAGCCGGGGTGCCGGCTCATGGACAGGGCGCAGTCGGGGCCGGAGCGGACCAGGTGGACGAACCGGGCCTCGGGGAAGAGCGTCCGCAGACGGGGGATCCACCCCGTCGAGTACCCCGACCGTTCCACCACGGCCCTGCGGCCGAAACGGTCGCCCAACTCGCCGAACAACGCCCGGTACTGGTCGGCGGCGGGGCGCGAGGGCCACCGCCGGACCGTTCGTCCGAGGTCGTCGAACAGGTCGTCCGGACGGTCCGACACGTGCGGCAGCACCATCAGCAGGATCGCCGGGATCCCCGGAGCCCCGGCCGAGTACCGCCCGGGCCGCCGCGTGTAGAGGAACTCCGGCGGCGGGATGCCCGAGCGGATCATCTTCTCGAAGACCGGGTTCGGGTCCGCGAGCACCTGCCAGAACTCCGTGCCCGACAGCGGCCGTTCCGGAATCCCCTCGGTGCCGACGGACGCGAGCAACTCGTTGAGGCTGAGCACGTCGGGGTGGACGTTGAGAACACGCGACAGCGCGGTCGACCCGCTGCGCCCTGTCCCAACGATGAAGGTCAACGGGCGCACGCTCTCCCCTTCCGGCGAAGTGGTCCAACCGTAGCGGTACTTGAGACGAAAGGGTGCGGCTCGGGCGGTGGCCTCAGCGGTCCGTTCCGCGTGCCGTCGGGCCGGCCTCCAGCGAGCGCTTCAGCGCGGCGAGCGTCACCGTCATGTTCCGGCGGTTCCACTCCGCGCGGTCACCGGTGCGCAGCACGGTCTCCGTCGTCCAGGCGCTGACCCGGTTGCGGCGGTCCTGCCAGAACTGCTCCACCACCGTCACGCCGCCGTCCGCCTCGCTCCGGGTGAGCCGGAATCCCCAGCGGGCGACCGCGATCGGCCCGAAGCCGACGTCCCAGGCGAAGACGCGCCCCGGCTCGGCCTCGACGACCCGGCAGACGGTGTTCCAGCGGATGCCGCCCTTGCGGTTGTGCCCCTGGAAGCGCGCGCCCGGCACCGGAGCCGCCGGGCTGCCGCGCCACGCGGCACCGGTGCACTCGGGGCTCCACTCGCCCATGCGCGTCACATCGGCGACCGCGGCCCAGACGGTGTCCGGCGTGGCGGCGATCTCCGTCCGGACGGAGACGGATTCGGGGCCGGCACTGGTCATGCGGAGTTCCTCCCATGGGTGTTCCCGGCATCGCACCGCGCGCGGGCTCCCCGCGTCAAGGTGCGCCGGGTCACAGCGCCGGCCGCGTGCCGTCGCTGTCGTCGACGGAACGGGCTTGGAGCCGCGTCGCCCGGGGGAGCAGATCCGGCCGGTCTCGCTATTCGGCGTCCTGCGCCGGGTAGGCGTTCTCGGTGACGTTCAGGACCGCGGACGCGAACTCCGCGGTCAGCCGGTGCCATTCGCCTGCGCCGCGCAGCATCGTGTGACCGCCCCGGGCCATGGGGACGGCCTCGACGACGGCCCCCGCGTCGGCAGCCCGGTGGGCGAACTCCCATGCCAGGGCGGCCGAGGTGACGCGGTCGGACCGGTCGTGCAGGAGGAGAACCCGTCGGCCCTTCAGCTGGTCCACCGGATCTCCTGGCGGGCACCACGGGGCCAGCGCGACGACCCCGACGACCAGAGGACGGCCGGCCGCCGCCACGGCGGCCCTGGCTCCCATGGAGTGGCCGACCAGCAGCAGCGGAGCGTCCGGAGCGAGTGTTTCGAGCGCGTCCATCGCGGCCTGTGCGTCGGCCACGGGATCGGCGCGGGACCCGTTCCAGCCGCGGTGGCGGTAGCGGACGGACGCGACGACGGCACGGGGGAGGGGGCGGCGCAGGGCCCTGGCAAGCAGGAGCATGCGCAGGGCCGGCAGGTTCGTGCGGCGGGGCGGCGCGAGGCCGTCCGAGCGGCCGCCCGGCAGCAGGAGCACCCCGGCGTCGGGCATGGCGGGCCGCTGGTGGATCCGCAGGTGCTCGCACGGGCGCGGCATGGGTCCTTCCGTTCGCTTCCGGGTGCGCGGTACACCGGGTATTCGTTCCGCCAGGGGGCGCGGATGGCTCTCGGGAAGCGATGGTGGTCGACGGAAGCGGGGCTGCGGCTACCGCCGGTCGGGCCCCGCGAAGGCACTGGTCTCGCCGGAGATCACCGGCCCGTTCAGGGGTGGGCCGGGCGCCCTCGGCGGGTGGGTGACGCGTCGGGGCCGTGGCTCGGCTGTTCCCCGTGCGTTGGCGGGGAACAGCCGGAGCGCTCGTGGGTCAGGGGGTTGCGGTGTCCTGGACGTCCTTGGCGGCGTCCGATTCGGCAGCGGCGGCGGCGCTGTCGGCGGCGTCCACCTTCTGCCGCATCCGGCCGAGCTGGTCGCCGCTCACCGCCGATCCGCCGGCGCCCGCGGACGGTGCGCCGGCGGCGGGTGTGCCGCCCTTCCCCGTGGTGCTCCCGTTCGCGCCGCACGCCGTCAGGGCGAGCGTGGCGAGCAGGGCGGCCGTCATTGCGACGGCCCGCCGCGACAGCCGGCCGACCGGTACCGGTGCCGCCACCGACCTGCCGCCGACCGGGGCGGACGCCGTGCCGCGCACGGCCACGGCGCGCACGGTCGCTGCGCGCACGGTCACTGCGCGTTCGGGGTGCCGAGGCCCTGCGAGGAGCACCAGCCGGCCACGGCGTTCAGGTCGCTCTGCCGCTGGGTCAGCGTGGGCACCAGGCTCTTGCGGTACGTCAGCCGGTCGTTGAGGTCGTTGTAGACCGCGGTGTGGCCGGCGGCCTTGGCGTTGTTCACCCGCTGTTCCAGACGGGCGATCGAGCCGGCCTCGGTGACCGGGCCGTTCAGGCGCTCCAGCGCCTTCTCGACCCGCTGCTCGGCCTTCGGCAGCCGCTTGCAGACGCCCTTCGCACCGTCGCCCTCGGGCGTCGGCAGCACCTTCGGCGTCGAGGAGGCCACCGGGGTGGCGCCGGGAGCGTCGGCCTGGGCCGGCCCGGCGAGGGCGATGAGGGTGGTGCCGAGAGCGAGAGCGCCGATCGCTGCGGCCGCCTTACGGTGGGTGTGCATGGCGAAGTCCTCCAGTTGCCACGGGTGGCAGGTCCGGCCGGAGCGTCGGGCGCTCCGGCTGAGCAGGACGGTAGAGGGCCTCTTTGTGGATTCCTTGTGAGCCGGCCGACCGGTTCGGCGCCCCGAGGAGCCTCAGCGGCCCGCACCGGTGGAGCGGATCCAGTCGCGGCGGGCCGGCAGGGGCAGCGTCGGGGCGTCCTGGCCGACCAGGGGCAGCCGGACCTCGACGCGGCAGCCGGTGCCGCCGGGCGGCTCGGTGACCGTGACGGTGCCCCGGTGCAAGGCCACCTGCTGGGCGACCAGGGTCAGCCCCAGCCCCGAACCGGGGCTGTTGCGTCCTCGGTGGAAGCGGTCGAAGACCGCCGCCCGGTCCTGCGCCGGGATGCCAGGACCGTCGTCGTCCACGGTCAGCACCGCCTGCCCGGCCTCCCGGCGCAGTCCGAGCGCGATCCGGGCCGGCTCCCCGGGCCGGTGCCCGTGCACGGCGGCGTTGGCCAGCAGGTTGTCGCAGACGATCCGCAGTCCGGCCTCCCACCCGTGCACCCGCATTCCGCCGACGTCCGGCCCGGTGAGGCCCGGGCCGGTCGTGTCGACGGTCACCTCCGGCCGTCGTCGGCGCAGCTCGGCGACGGCGGCCGCGGCCGGTTCGGCCGGGTCGATCACCGCGAACGCCTCCTCCTCGACCAGGTCACCACGGGCCAGCGTGCGCAGGGCGGTGAGCAGGTCGAGCAGCCGCCGGTGGTCGTCGCGGAGGTCGGACAGGATGTCCGCGCGGTCCGCCGCCGGCAGGTCCGGGTGCGCGCCGAGCACGTCCAGGTTGGTCTGCAGGCTCATCAGCGGTGTGCGCAGTTCGTGCGAGGCGGCGGCGGAGAACGAGCGGGCGGTTTCCAGGGCCTGGCCGGTCCGGGCGACCTGGTGGTCGTACCGGGCGAGCGCGCTCTCCAGCGCGAGTGCGAGCTCGTCCACCTCGCGGATCCCGCTGTGCCGGTGGGTGAAGCCGCCGGCGCCGGCGCGCGGGTCGAGTGCGGCGGCCCGCCGGCCCAGGCGGCTGAGCGGCGCGGTGGCGCGCCGGGCGAGCGCGTACGCGAGCAGGCCGGAGGTCGGCGCGGCCAGGACGGCGGCCCACAGGATCCGCCCGCGCACCGCGTCCACCTGCGGGTTCGTCGCCGATACCGGTGCGGTGACCCAGAGCGTGCCGGGGTCGGCGCCGGTGACCGGACGGGCCAGTACCCGCCAGGCGCGGCCCTGCGCCCGCACGGTGACCAGGACGCCGGGGCTCGTGGGGGCGGGCTGCGGGAGCACCGCGGGCGGGCCCGGCACCGGGCCGCCCTCGGTGATCCGGTCTCCGTTCGCGTCGGCCACCCGGATGCCGACGTCCAGCGCGTCGTCGAGCAGGTTGCGGCGCTGGTTCTGCTCGACCCGGGGCCGGTCCTGCCGGGTGGCGCTCAGCAGTGTCCTGGTGGCGGGCAGCACGGCGGCGGCGCGGTCGCGCAGCCGGGTGTCCTGCTGGGAGCGCAGGTCGTGGGTGACCAGGCCGAGCAGCAGCGCGCCGGTGCCCAGCACGAGCAGCGGGACGAGCAGGGCCGCGCCGGTCGCGATCCGGGTGGCGAGGCTCATCGAGCGCCGGGCGGGGGCAGGGCCGGTCACGGGCTGCTCTCCGGTGCTCACGGGTGTGCCTCCGGCATCCGCAGCACGAAGCCGACGCCCCGCACCGTGTGGATCAACCGAGGCCGGCCGCCGTCCTCCAGTTTGCGGCGCAGGTAGCTGACGAACGTGTCGACGGCATCGGTGCGGACCTCGAAGTCGTAGCCCCAGACCCGTTCGAGCAACTGGTCGCGGGTCAGCACCAGTCCGGCGTTGCGGGCCAGGTACTCCAGCAGCTCGAACTCGCGCCGGGTCAGCCGCAGCGGCTGTCCGTCCCGGCGGACCTCGCGGGCGGCGGGCTCGATCTCCAACGGCCCGAACCGGAGGACCTCTCCGCCCGGCACGGCGGGCCCGCCGTACGCGCCGGCCTGAGGCCGGCGGCGCAGCAGGGCGTGCAGGCGCAGCACCAGCTCCTCCAGCGCGAACGGCTTGACCAGGTAGTCGTCGGCGCCCGCCTGCAGGCCGGCCACCCGGTCGGCGAGCTCGTCCAGCGCGGAGAGCATCAGCACGGGCGTGTCGACGCCCTGGTCGCGCAGCCGGCGGCAGACCTCGGTGCCGTCCACGTCGGGCATCGAGACGTCGAGGACCAGCACGTCCGGCGGCTCGGTGGCCACCAGGCGCAGCGCCGCCCGTCCGCCGTCCGCGGTCCGCACCGTGAACCCGCCGAGCCGCAGGCCGCGTTCCAGCGACCTGCGGATCGTGTCGTCGTCGTCCACCACCAGCACCGTCCCGGTGCCGTCACCGACCGCCATCGGGTTCTCCTCGCTCCCTCCGGCCGCCGCCGGGGCGTCCACGGTGCCACGGGCTGATGAGAGCTTTCTCATCGAAGTCCCGCGACCTGCGGGCGGCCTGCGGCGCGGCTGCTCCGCTCGGGTGGGAAGCGGTCGTGTGTGCTGACCCGGCACGTGCCGCGGTGCGGGCGCCCCGGCGCACTGCGGACACCCGGGACACCACACCGACCGTCCCGCGGTGTCGAAGTCGCCGAGTACCACTGGTCGTAGGGGCGGAGGCCGTCGGGAACACGCGCCAGGGTGTGGCGCCTACCGAGGACGGTACTTCGGGCCCGCGCCCCGGACGGCGGCGGGCGGCCCGGGAGACCGACGTGGTCGGTTCCCGGGCCGCCCCGCTGGTGTTCCCCGAGGGGGTCAGCCGGCCGGGGTGCCGCTGTCCTCGACGAGGCTGTACATCACCGACCGCTGGTCCTTGCGGCGCTCGATGCGGCCCTTCGCGACGAGCGCGCCGAGCGCGTTGCGCACGACCTGCGGGGTGGGCTCGCGGTCCGGGTGCGCCACCAGGAACTCGTCGCGCAGTTCCTTGGCGGTGCGGGGCTCGCCGTGGCCGGCGAGCAGGTGCGTCAGGACGTCGCCCAGCAGCGGGCGCTGCGACGGGACCTTCGCGACGCGGCGGGACTTGGCGGCCGCCTTGACCGTGGGGGCGGCCGTGGAGCCGGCCCGCGGTGACGGGGTGCGCGGCGCCCGCTTGCGGCGCGGCGCCTTCGCGGCGGGCGCTTCGGCGGGTGCCTCGGTGGGTGTGTCGGGGGACGCGTCGGCGGGGGCCGGCTCGTCCTGGGTGCGGGCCGGCTCCGGGGCGGGCGTCGAGTCCGGGGCCTGCTCCTGGACGGGAGCGGGCCCGGTGTCGTCGCTGTAGCGCTCGGCCACCGACATGATGTCGACGAGGAGCGCCTCCTCCTGCTGGAGCTTGGTGAGTTCGTCGGCGAGCTCCTGCTGCCGGCGGCGGTTCCCCGCGAGATCCGACGCGGCCTGTACGGCGTACCGCGATCGGAGCGAGGCGGCTGATTGGCTGGTCACGACCGGTCACTCCTGCCTGTGGACGTTGTTGCGCATGGTACCCGTGTCGAGGGCCCGCGCACGGCGTCGAAGGTGAAATAACCCTTCAGTCGGGTGACGTTCGCGCACGTGGTAGCGCGCGGGAGAACACACGTGTCAGCCGCCGGGCTCCTTGACGGACCGTCAGATCACGGGAGGGCCCGTCTCCTCCAGGACCCCGTCCGCCAGCCGCAGCCAGCGGTCGACCCCGATCCCGGCGAGGAACCGCTCGTCGTGGCTCACCACGAGGAACGCCCCCTGGTAGGAGTCGAGCGCGCCTTCGAGCTGCCCGACGCTGATGAGGTCGAGGTTGTTGGTCGGTTCGTCGAGCAGCAGCAGGTGCGGCGCGGGCTCGGCGCACAACACGCAGGCCAGGGTGGCGCGCAGACGCTCGCCGCCGGAGAGCGCGCGCACCGGCAGGTGGGCCCGGGCGCCCCGGAAGAGGAAGCGGGCGAGGAGGTTCATCCGCTCGGCCTCCGGCCGCTCCGGGGCGGCCGCGGCGAAGTTCTGCGCGACGGTGAGGTCCGGGTCGAGGAGGTCCAGGCGCTGGGAGAGGTAGGCGACGCGGCCGTCGGCGCGCTTCACCCGGCCCTCGTCCGGGGTGAGGTCCCCGGCGAGCAGGCGCAGCAGGGTGGTCTTCCCGGCTCCGTTGGGGCCGAGGAGGGCGATCCGCTCCGGGCCCCGGACGCTCAGGCCGACGCCGTCCCCGGCGAACAAGGGCGTGCCGTCGCGCAGCACTTGCAGGTGTTCGCCGATGAAGAGGTCGCGTCCGGCGGGCACCCGGGTGCCGGTGAGGTCCAGGGTGAGGCGCTGGTCGTCGCGCACGGCGCGTTCCGCCTGGTCCAGACGGGACTTGGCCTCGTCGACGCGGGCGGCGTGCACCTGTCCGGAGCGGCCCGCGGACTCCTGGGCGCCGCGCTTCATGTTCCCGGCGAAGATGCGGGGCAGGCCGGCGCTCTTGAGGGTGCGGGCCGCGTTGCCGGCGCGGCGCTCGGCGCGTTCGCGGGCCTGCTGCAGCTCGCGCTTCTCGCGCTTGAGCTCCTGTTCGGCGCTGCGGACGTTCTTCTCCGCGACCTCGCGCTCGGCCTGCACGGCCTCCTCGTAGGCGGTGAAATCGCCTCCGTACAGCCGGAGTTCATGTGAGTCCAGTTCGGCGATGCGGTCCATCCGGTCGAGCAGGGCGCGGTCGTGGCTGACCAGCAGCAGGCAGCCGGAGAAGTCGTCCAGCGCGTCGTGGAGGTGGTGCCGGGCGCCGAGGTCGAGGTTGTTCGTCGGTTCGTCGAGCAGCAACACGTCCGGGCGGCGCAGCAGTTGGGCGGCGAGGCCGAGTCGCACGACCTGGCCGCCGCTGAGCGTGCCCAGCGGCCGGTCCAGGTGGAGGCCCGCGAGGCCGAGGCGGTCGAGCTGGGCGAGGCTGCGCTCCTCGATGTCCCAGTCGTCGCCGATGGTTGTGAAGTGCTCCTCGGCGACGTCGCCGGACTCCACCGCGTCGATGGCGCGGATCACCGCGGCGACGCCGAGCACCTCGGCGACCGTGAGGCCCGCCGTCAGCGGCAGGTCCTGGGGGAGGTACGCGACCGTGCCGGCCGTCGCCACCGTGCCCCCGGCGGGCCGCAGTTGCCCGGCGACCAGCTTGAGCAGCGTGGACTTGCCCGAGCCGTTGGGGGCGACGAGGCCGGTGCGGCCGGTGCCGACGGCGAAGGAGAGGTCGCGGAAGACGGGGGTGTCGTCCGGCCAGGAGAAGGACAGGTGGGAGCAGACGATCGAGGCAGAGGACATGAAGGCGACCTGGGAGTGAGCGGGCGGAGGCACGTCCGGCCCGAAACGACAGGGGGACAGGGGCGCTGGGCGCGACGCATCGGGCCGAAGCGCTGGGTGCCACGCACCCGCTACGGCCTTCTGGTCCGGGATTCACCCGGAGATGTCGTCGTCGCCTGCCATGTCTGCTCCACGCGTCGGTCACGAGGGTTCGTCGTTCGTCACCGTACCAGTTCGGGGTGGCGGCGGCCTCCGGATTTCGGACGGTGCGGTGCGGTCCGGGCGTCTTGACGGAGCGTCGGATACCCGCCAGCATGATAACCGTTCAGAACGGTTACTTTTTGGCCCGATGGGGCCACGGCTCACACCCAAGGACGGGAACACCCATGAACCGACGACTCCTGGCAGCCCTCGCGGCGGCCGTGCCCCTCGCAGCCGCGCTCTACGCGCCGAGCGCCGTCGCGGACACCCGCACCCCGTACAGCTGCGCTGCCCCCGCCGTGCAGGCCCCGCCCGGGACCCGGGTGGAGGGCGTCACCGCCGTCGCCCACGCCGCCGGCACCGTCGACGTGCCCGCGGTGTTCCCGCTGTCCGACGCGCACATCCCCGACGTCCCGGCCTTCTGCGACGTCACCGTCACGCTCACCCACCCTGGCCAGGGCGACCACGCCAAGGTGCGGGTCTGGCTGCCCCGGCAGAACTGGAACGGCCGCCTGCAGACCGTCGGCGGACTCGCCTACGCCGCCGGCGACTACGGCGCCAACCTCGCGGCCGTCGTCAAGAGCGGCTACGCCGCGGCCACGACCGACGCCGGCGTCGGCTCGTACGTCGACACCAAGTGGGCGCTCGACGGCCGGGGGAAGGTCGACGAGGCGCTGCTGGAGAACTTCGCGTCCCGGTCCGAGCACGAGGCGGCGGTCGTCGCCAAGGCCGTCATCGCCGGCCACTACGGGCGCGCCGCCTCCTACGCGTACTTCAACGGCTGTTCCACCGGCGGCCGTCAGGGCTACGCGGAGGCCCAGCGGTATCCCGAGGACTACAACGGGATCCTCGCCAACGCGCCCGCCATCGACTGGACGCGGTTCGAAGTCGCCACGCTGTGGCCGCAGGTGGTGATGAACGAGGCGAAGACCTACCCGACGGCGTGCGAGTTCAAGGCGTTCACGGACGCCGCCGTCCGGGCGTGCGACGGGCTGGACGGGGCGGTGGACGGGCTCGTCGGCAAACCCGACGAGTGCGGGTTCAACCCACGGCGGCTCATCGGCACCACCGTGGAGTGCGAGGGCAGGCAGGTGACCATCAGCGAGGCGGACGCCGAGGTGGTGCGGCGGATCTGGGACGGGCCGCGCACGCCGTCGGGCCGCAAACTCTGGCCGGGCGTCCCGGTCGGCGCCGACCTGAGCGGCCTCGCGGGCAGCACGGTCGACGCCGCGGGCAACCGCGTCGGCGCGCCGTTCCCGGTGCCGGCGGCGTGGGTGGGGACGTGGCTGAAGAAGGACCCGTCCTTCCAGGTCGCGTCCCTCACCTCCGGCGACCTGGCGCGGCTGTTCCGGCAGTCGGTGGCCGAGTACGGCGATGTCATCGGGACGGCCGACCCGGACCTCTCCGCTTTCCGCGACGCCGGCGGCAAGCTGCTCACCTGGCACGGGCTCGCGGACGAGTTCATCCCGGCCGACGGCACGGTGCGCTACCGCGAGCAGGTCGAGCGGGAGATGGGCGGCCCGGAGGAGGTCGACGACTTCTACCGCCTCTTCCTCGCCCCCGGCACGGCCCACTGCGGTCTCACCGGCCGCACCGACGACCTCGGCGCCCTGACCGCCTGGGTCGAGCAGGGCAAGGCCCCGCAGACGCTCCCGGCGACCCTCGGGACGGCCTCCGGCCGGCAGGTGAAGCGCGACCTCTGCCCCTACCCGCAGGTCTCCCGCTACGACGGCCACGGCGACCCGGCCGACGCGACCAGCTTCCGCTGCACCCCGGCCACCCGCGACTGACCCCGGCGCCGCGCGACGCACCCCGGCCCGCACCCACCGATGGGTGCGGGCCGGGGTGCGTGGTGCCCGGTCGTCAGAACCGGTCGACGTCGACGACGGCCTGGGCGAAGCGGGTGGGGGCTTCCTGGGGGAGGTTGTGGCCCACGTCCGTCAGGGTGCGGTGCTCGTAGGGGCCGGTGAACATGTCCCGGTACGTGGAGCCGTCGGCGGGGGTGGCGGTGAACGGGTCCAGGACCGGGTCCATGGTGATGGTCGGCACGGCGATGGCGGGCCTGCGGGCCAGCAGGTGTTCGTCGTGGTCGTAGCGGTGCTCGCCCTCGACGATGCTCAGCCGCCAGCGGTAGTTGTGGATGACGATCGCCGCGTAGTCGGGGTTGTCGAAGGCGGCCGCGGTGCGGTCGAAGGTGGCGTCGTCGAAGCGCCACGTCGGGGAGACCGTCTGCCAGACGAACCGGGTCAGGTCGCGCCGGTGGGTGCGGTCCTGCATGGCGGCCTTGCCGCGCTCGGTCGCGAAGTAGAACTGGTACCACCAGGTGCGCTCGGCGCCCGGCGCGAGCGGCTTCGTCTGGGCCTCGCGGTTGGTGATGATGTAGCCGCTCACCGGCACCAGGGCCTTGACCCGCTCGGGCCACAGGGCCGCCATGACGGCGCCGGTGCGCGAGCCCCAGTCGAAGCCGGCGACGACCGCGCGGTCGATCCGGAGGGCGTCCAGGAAGGCGATGATGTCGCGGGCGATGGCCGCCTGCTGGCCGTTGCGGGGGGTGCGGGACGACAGGAAGCGCGTCGTGCCGTGGCCGCGGAGGTAGGGGACGAGCACGCGGTAGCCGAGGTCGGCGAGGAGCGGTGCCGCGTCGACGTAGCTGTGGATGTCGTACGGCCAGCCGTGCAGCAACAGGACCACCGGCCCGTCGGCGGGCCCGAGTTCGGCGTAGCCGACGTCGAGCACGCCGGCGGTGACCTGCTTCAGGACGGGGAAGGAGGTGTGCGTGCCGGGGACGACGTCCGGCACGACGGGGGCCGGGCCGGAGGCGGGCGCCGCACCGGCGATGCCCTGCAGGCCGGTGAGCGAGGCGGTGGCCGCCCCGGCGCCGAGGCCGACGGCCTTGGTGAAACTGCGCCTGTCGATCATGTGGTTCCTCTCGGGGAGATGCGGACGCGTCCCCTGGTGGGGAGGCGGCTGTCCGGAGCGCGGGTCACTCTTCCGCTCCGCTTTCGTGCGTCACATCGGTCACTTGACGGTCGGTGTCGAGGGGCCGTCGTACGTCGTGACCGGTCTGGCCAGTGATGAAGGTGCGGCCGGGGCAACGGCCGGGGCCGGGGCACGGGCATTGCGCATCCAGCGGTCACTGGTCAGTATGGTGACGTGATGCATGCCTTCCCCTGTGGGACCCTGCCCCTCGACTTCGTCGGCACCTACCGCGCGCGGCGCAACGAGGTGCCGATGGAGAAGCTGGCCACGCCCGGTCAACTCGACGCCTGGTTCGTCGAGTCGGGGATGTTCGACACCGTGCCCGGCGCCGATGCCACGGACCTCGACATCGCCGTGGACCTGCGCGAGGCGGTCTACGCGCTCGTCGCCTCCCGGCTCGACGGGCAGCCGATGCCGACCCGGGCGATCGCCGAGGTGAACCGGCACGCGGCGGGACTGCCGGTGGCGCTGCGCCTGCACCCCTCGGGCGCCACCAGGACCGGGTCCGTGGCACAGGGACTGGCCGCGCTCGCCCGCGAGGCCGTCGAGATCCTCGGCGGCGACGACGCGGCGCTGCTGCGCGAGTGCGCCCGGCCCGAGTGCACCCAGGTCTACCTCGACCGCTCGCGCGGCTACCGGCGCGAGTGGTGCGCCATGCGGACGTGCGGGAACCGGGTCAAGGCCGCGACCTACCGGGCGCGTCAGCACGGCGGCGCCGGGAGCTGACGGCCGCTCTGTAGCGGGACCCCCGCGAGCGTGTGGTCACCGCTCGGGGACATGCGTCCGTCCGGGCCCGTCGGGGGAGTCGGGCCCGGGCGGGGTCTGTGGTGGCGTCAGACGGCGGTCGCGGTGACGGTGACCGGTATGTTGCCGCGCGTCGCCTTGGAGTAGGGGCACAGCCGGTGGGCCGCGGCGGCCAGTTCGTCGGCCGTCTCCTGGTCCACGCCGCCGAGTTCGAGGTCGAGGACCGCGCCGAGGCCGAACTCGCCGTCGTCGCCGTGGGTGAGGGTCGCCTCGACCCTGATGGCGGTGCTCGTCAGCCGGACCTTGCGCTCGCCGGCCGCGCGGCGGACGGCACCCAGGAAGCACGCGCCCCAGCCGGCCGCGAACAGCTGCTCCGGGTTGGTCGCGCCGCCGGCGCCGCCGAACTCCTTCGGGATGGCGAGCGCCGTGGTGAGGCTGCCGTCGTCGGCGACGACCTGCCCGCCGTTGCGGCCCTCGCCGGTCACGGTGACCACACCGGTGTAGCTGACTGCCATGGCCGTGTCTCCTCTTGCTCTTCTCTTGCTCTTCGGTCCGGCGGACCGCCCTCGCGGTAACCGGTCTGACTGGTGACGACTATTCGCGCCGGCCGGGATGGCTGTCAAGGAGCCTGTCCGCTGACCTGGCTGGAATGCAGCAGATTTGGGTGTTGTACGGCTGGAATTCGGCGTGTCCCGGTGCCGCTTGCTGCTTCAGGAGTAACTGTCTTGACAGGTTATTTGATGACGCATCAGACTCGTCCGGAGACCACGACGCGCTCAAGGGACGAGGAAGCGGAACATGCTGACGTACGACCGGCTCTACATCGCGGGTGCCTGGACCGAGCCGAGCCGGGCCGGGCTGCTGGACATCCGCTCCCCGCACGACGGGAGGCTGCTCGGCCGGGCCGCGCAGGCCGGGCCGGCGGACGTGGACCGGGCGGTGGCCGCGGCCCGGGCCTCGTTCGACGAGGGCGTCTGGCGGGAGACCCCGCCGCCGGCGCGCGTGACGGTGCTGCGGCGCTTCAACGCGCTGCGGGAGGAGAACGCCGACCGGATCGCCGAGCTGATCGCGGCCGAGAACGGTTCGGCGGGCTGGTTCACCCGGGCCGGACAGCCGGGGCTGACCCGGCAGGCCAACGCCTACCTGAAGGCGGCGGAGGAGTTCGGCTGGGAGGAGACGCTGGTCCCGTCCGACCCGGCCTCGCCGGTGCGCAGCGTCGTGCGGCGCGAGGCGGTCGGGGTCGTGGCCGCGGTCATTCCGTGGAACTCGCCGTTCTCCTCGGCGACGTCGAAGCTCATCCCGGCCCTGCTGGCGGGCAATTCGGTGGTCCTGAAGGTCTGTCCGGAGAACTCGCTCAGCATGGGGTTCCTCGCCGAGCTGCTCGACCGGGCGGGCCTGCCCGGGGGTGTGGTGAGCGTCCTGCCCGCCGACCGCGAGACGAGCGAGCACCTGGTCTCCCACCCCGGGGTCGACAAGATCGCCTTCACCGGCTCGACCCGGGCCGGCCGGCGCATCGCCGCGATCGCGGGCGAGCAGCTGAAGCGGGTGAGCCTCGAACTGGGCGGCAAGTCGGCGGCGGTGATCCTGCCCGACGCGGACATCGCGACGGCGGTTCACGGCCTGAAGTTCTCCTCCCTGCTCAACAACGGCGAGTCCTGCATCGCGCAGACCCGGATCCTCGCCCCGCGAGAGCGCTACGACGAGGTCGTGGCGGGGCTCAAGGACGTGATCGAGTCCCTGAAGGTGGGCGACCCGGGTGACCCGGACACGTTCGTCGGGCCGATGATCCGGCGCGACCAGCAGGAGCAGGTCCGGCGCTACATCGCCCTCGGCGTCGAGGAGGGCGCCCGGCTCGTCACCGGCGGCCCGCAGGTCCCCGAGGGGCTGGAGCGCGGGAACTACGTCACCCCGACGCTCTTCGCGGACGTCGACAACTCCATGCGCATCGCGCAGGAGGAGATCTTCGGGCCGGTGCTGGTCGTCATCCCCTACGACGACGAGGACGACGCCGTCCGCATCGCCAACGACTCCGAGTACGGCCTGTCCGGCGGTGTCTGGTCCGCCAGCGAGGAGCACGCGCTCGCCGTGGCCCGCCGCATCCGCACCGGGACGGTCACCGTCAACGGCGCGTCCGTCGGCTTCGACGGCCCGTTCGGCGGGTTCAAGGCCAGTGGCATCGGCCGCGAGTACGGGGCCGTCGGGCTCGGAACCTACACCGAGTACAAGACGATCACCGTCTGACCGACGGATTGCCGGAGCGGGGCCGGGGGTCAGGGCAGTCCGGATGTCCTCGCAAGCGCCCGGGCGTGGCGGTCGGATGACCGAGGGCGTGTGCCGGCGGACGGGATGTAGGCGCCGGGGACGTCGTTCGGGGCGTGGATCTCGGACTCTCCCGGGTACGGGGCCGTCCAGTTGTGCGTCTGGTACCAGGTCAGGTGGTTCATCTGCGCCGGGTTCGCGCGGTCCGGTGCGGCGTTCGGGCCGGTGAGGCGCTGCTTGGACTTCCAGGAGTCCCACTGCGCCGCGACGCCCTGCTCCGCCGCCGGCGGCGCGACCGTGGTCGGGGCCGGGGCGGCCGCGCGGTCCTGGACCGCGCCGGGCACGTCGACGCCGCAGGACGGGGGCGTCTTCAGGCCGTCGGTCAGCGACGTCCGGTTGGGCACCACGGTGAACGGCGTGAAGTCCGGCTTGTCGGTGAAGGCCGTGGTCATCGGGCTGGCCGCGCTGTCCTTCTGGTTCATCGGGTGGATCCCGAGGATCTGCTCGATGGTGCGGACCATGGTGATCTGCGAGTAGTAGCGGCTGTCGACGGTGCCGTGCTGCGCCCAGGGGCTGATGACCTGGATCGGGGCGCGGTGGCCGTCGACGTGGTCGAGGCCGGCCTGGGAGTCGTCCTCGACCACGAAGATCGCGGAGTCCTTCCAGTACTCGCTGTGCGAGATCTCGTCGACGATCTTCCCCACCGCGAGGTCGTTGTCGGCGACCTGCGCGGCCGGACCCGCCGGGCCGCCGGTGTGGTCGCTGGACAGCCACAGCATGTTGAGGCCGGCCGGGCCGTTCTGCTCGAAGTCCTGCTTCCAGATCTGGTACCGGTACTGGTCCGGTACGTCGAGGTCGAACTTCGGGAAGCCGGGCACCGACACGTCGTTGAGCGAGGGGATCGGCGACGAGGAGTTGAGCGGGTAGGCGGTGTCCTGCCCGGTCGCGTCCATCGTCTTCGCGTCGCAGTACAGGTTCTGCCAGCTCGCGCCGTCGGGCTTGGTCAGGAACTGGTGGAACTCGCCGAAGTCGCGCACGTCCGTCCCGGCGGCCTGCGCGCCGGTCCACAGGAAGCCCGAGCGCTGGTGGCCGAGGGCGTCGTCCTCGGTGTCGTAGCTGCGCTGGTACTCGCCGGCCGAGGACTCGGTGTACTCCGGGTTGTCCGCCTGCATCAGCCAGTTGTGGCCCTCGGCGGAGTTGGTGCCGATGTCGTAGGTGTTGTCGTAGAGCCCGAACTGCTGGGCCAAGGCGTGCTGGTTCGGGGTGACGTTGGCGCCGAACTGTGCGAGCTTCGGGTCGCCGTTGCCCTTGGCGATGTCGCCGAAGAGCTGGTCGTAGGTGCGGTTCTCCTTGACGATCATGAAGACGTGCTTGATCGGCGACGGGTCGCCGATCCGCGCGGGCACCGGTACCGGCTTGGCCTTCTTGTGGTCGGCCGTCCGGACCGCGCCGTCGGTCCAGCCGTTCTGCCGGAAGACCTTGGCGGTCTGGTCCCGGATCTCGCGGTCGCCCGGCAGTGTGAACTGCGTGATGCTCGACGTCGTGTCGTGGGTGTTGTGCGCGCCGGTGGCGTTGGGGCGGCGGGCGTCGATGCCGCGGGTGTTGGAGACGACGACCTTCGAGCCGACCGTGGTGATCTCGGCCGGGAAGTAGTCGGTGGGCAGCAGGCCGACGTAGCTCACCGGCTCCTGCGCACCGGTGAACCGGTAGACGGCCACCGCGTTGGCGCGGCCCAGGGTGACCAGCAGGCGGCCGTCGTCGGTGAGCGTCACCGCGGTGGGCTCGTAGCCGACCGAGGCCTCCGGCCACGGCTTGGTGGAGACGGTCTGCACGACCCGGTCGTGCGCGGTGTCGACGACCGACACCGTGTCCGAGCCGGTGTCGGCGACGAACAGCACACCGTTCTTGGCGTACAGCGCCGTCGGGTGCAGGCCGACGTCGATGGAGCCGACGGCGGCGGAGGCGTCCCCGAGGTCGATCACGCTGACGGTGCCGGAGGTCGTGGCGCCGGTGTCCTGGTCGGCCGGCACCTGCGTGCCGTAGGAGTTGAGCGTGTCGTCGTCCTCGGTGGCCGGGCGGCCGCCCTCGTTGCCGACGTACAGCTTGTGGCCGACCTGGGCGATGCCGCGCGGCGCGTTGCCCACCGTCCAGCTCTGCTTGACGGTGCCGCTCGCCGCGTCGATCGCGACCACCCGGTTCTGGCCGTTGACGGCCGGGTAGACCGTCGAGCCGTCGGCGGAGAACACCGCGCCGGAGGCGAGCGCGTGCTTGGCGCCGTCGGCCGGGATCGCGACCTTCACCGGGTTGGCCAGGGTGCCGTCGGCGTTCACGGTGAAGCGGGTGTAGCCGTCGAGCTGGCCCAGCCACAGCTGCTTGCCGTCCGGCGAGTAGGCCGGGGCCTCCTGGCCGACCGAGCCGTCGCTCAGGTGCAGGTCGTCCGCCTTCGCGGTGCCGACGCGCTGCTGCACCTGCCCGGTCTTGAGGTCGACGATGACCAGCGACGCGCCGCCGTCGGCGAGCGCCGCGGCCAGATGGGCGCCGTCCGGGCTGACCCGGGAGCCCATGATCTTGCCGTCGTTGACGACCGACCGGGTGCCGTAGGGGGCGATGTACTGGTCACTGGAGATCACCTGGCCGTTGACCGTGACCTGGCCGACCTGGTCGGTGCCGAACTGGTGGGTGGTCGCGAAAGCCGTGCCCGTGGCCACGGCCACCGCCGTGATGCACGCCGTGGCGAGCGTGGCACGGCGGCCCATGCGCCGGCCGAGAAGGGCGGGGTGTTCTCTCGGGACGCGACGACGACGCGTTACCTGCATGGCGTCATCCCTTCGGTGAGTGGGGCTGGTTGGGGGGGTGCGTGTGCGGTGCGTTCAGTGGGGTGAGGAGGAGAGCAGCGGGAGCTGCCCGTCGAACTGCCACAGCGGGTTCGGCGCGTCCCTGTCCGGGGTCTGCACCAGGAAGTAGCCGTTGACCTCCTTCGGCCCGTCGCCGTCGGCCATCAGCCGGCCGTCCGAGGCGACGTCGAGCTGGTAGACCGCCGTGCCCGGCGCGGCCACGCCCGGCAGGTGCCAGGTGACGACGCAGCGCCAGTCGTTGCCGGGGCCCTCCGGGTCGACGTGGCCGTCCCCGCGGTCGCACGCCGCCGTGACCCGCAGCTGCTCCTCGGTGACGGCGGGGCGGTGCAGCTGTTCGGTCTGGAGCCGGTACAGGTGGGCGAACACGGTCGACACCGACTGCTGCACCTTCGCCTGGGTGATCCCCGAGCCCGTCGACGGCGCGGCCACGGCCACCGCGCCGAACGTCAGCGCGAGCACCCCGGCCAGCGGCAGGACGCCGGAGGTGAGCGCGCGGCGCTCCGCGCCGTCCTCGCTGCCGTTGGTGAAGTCGCGCCGCACGAACAGCCGGTAGGCCGCGGCGGTCGCCACGACAGCCCACACCAGGCTGACCACGACCGAGATCAGCAGCTCGTCGAGCTGCGCCGGGTCGGCGAACAGCCCGTTCCACGAGACGAAGGCGTAGCCGGGCAGCGCGAGGCGCAGCGCCACCGGCAGCGGCAGCATCTGCGCGAGCTGCATCGCGACCGCGGTCAGCGCGGGGACGAGCAGGCCCATCGGCGAGCGGCCGAGGAGGACGGAGCCGAGCAGCCCGATCGCGGCCAGCGCCAGGGTCGGTGCCAGTGCGCAGGTCCACGCGAGCAGGACGCCGCCGGCCGCGTCGGACGGCGGCAGCCGGTGCCCGTCGACGCCGACCAGTGGCCGGTTCCCGACCGCCGCCAGCCCGCCGGCCGTCCCGGACGCCATCAGCCCGGCCACCAGCAGCACGATCACGGTGCCGCTCGCCAGCGCCTTGGCCGCGAAGATCCGCCGCGGGGAGCGGATCGCGACCAGCAGGTGGCGCCAGGTGCCGAGGCGGTCCTCGGCGGCGAAGACGTCGCCCGCGACCACGGAGGTGAGGAGGGGCAGGGCCCAGGAGCCGGCGAAGCCCAGCACCACCAGGGGCCCGGCCCAGCCGGTGGCGTGCATCCAGCGGCCGAACAGCGTGTCGGACGGCAGTGTGCCCTGCTGGGCCACGGCGGCGACGAACAGGCCGGGCAGCGTCCAGCAGGCCAGCACCAGCAGCCGGATCCGCCACTGGGAGACGAGCTTGACGACCTCGAAGCGGTACACCCGGGCGACCGGTACCGGCCGCGTCCCGGGGGCCGCCTTCGGGGATGCGAGTGCGGTGCTCATCGGGCACCCTCCTGCTGGTCGGTCAGGGCGAGGAACGCGGCCTCCAGCGGCGGGACCACGGGAGCGACTTCCCGCACCCCGATGCCCGCGTGCACCAGGGCACCCACGAACTGCTCGACGGCCGGCGCCGAAGCGCGCACGACGAGCGTCCCGGTCGCGCGCCGGGGCCCGGTCCCGGTGACGGCCCTGATGCCAGGGGTCTCGGCGGCCACGGCCCGGGCGGCCGACGGATCGGACGTGAGCAGGCGGTAGTCGAGCTCGGGGCTGTCGGTCGCGAGCTTCTCCAGCGGGCCGGAGAAGCGGACCCGGCCCGTCGCGAGGATCGTGACCTCGTCGCAGAGCGCCTCCAGGTCGTCCATGCGGTGGCTGGAGAGCACGACGGTCACGCCGTCGTCCGCGAGGCGGCGCAGCGCCCGGTGCACGTGCTGCTTGCCCGCCGGGTCGAGGCCGTTGGACGGCTCGTCGAGCACCAGCAGGCGCGGGTCCGTGAGCAGCGCGGCGGCCAGTCCGAGGCGCTGGCGCATGCCGAGGGAGAACCCGCGCACGCGGTCGTCCGCGACGTCGCTCAGCCCGACCTCGGCCAGGACCCCGTCGATGCGGCCGGTGCGGGCGTCCTGGCCGGTCAGGGCCGCGAGGGCGGCCAGGTTCCGGCGGGCGGTGAGGGACGGGTAGAGGCCGGGGCCGTCGACGAACCCGGCGACGCCGGGCGGCCCGGCGAGGGCCCGTCCGACGGGTCTGCCCAGCACCTCCAACTCGCCCCCGTCGGCGACGGCCAGGCCCAGCAGCAGCCCGAGCAGCGTCGTCTTCCCGGCGCCGTTCGGCCCGGCCAGCCCGTGGATCCGCCCGGCCGCCAGGTCGAGCCCGACCCCGTCGAGCGCCACGACGTCACCGAAGTGCTTCGTCAATCCGCGTGCCCGTACGGCATGTTGTCTGTCGTTCATGGCCCCTTCTCGCAGTCCCCCACGGAAGGTAGGGGGTGCGCGGGGCGGCGTCAGGAGCGCGCGGTTGAACTCGGATGGAACAGCAGTCGGTATGTCCGTATGCGGACGCCTCCGCGGCCGGAACAGGGCGTCTGTCCCGGCCGCGGAGGGCTGTGCCGGAGGGTTGTGCCGGAGGGCTTGGACCGTCAGATGCCGAACGGAGCCGCGTACCGGACCGTGCCGGACGGCAGCGGGTGGTGCTCCGGGTCCAGGCCCAGCGCCATCAGCGCCTCGTCCGGCACCTCGATGCTCAGCCCGATCCCGTGGGCGGAGGCCCGGCCGAAGCCGAAGCGCGGGTAGTAGTCCGGGTGTCCGAGGACGACGACGAAGCGCTCGCCCAGGCGGCGTGCCTCGTCGAGCGCGGCGCGGATCGCGGCGGAGCCGGCGCCGGTGCGCTGGTACGCGGGCAGGACGGCGCAGGGGGCCAGGCACAGGGCCGGGACGTCGCCGATGTGGCAGCGCGTGAGCAGCGCGTGGCCGACCGGGCTGCCGTCGGGGGTGACGGCCAGCACGGACAGCTCGTCGATCCAGGCCCCGTCCGTCCGCAGGGCGTCGACGAGGTCGGCCTCCGACGGCGACCCGAACGCGGCGAGGACGATCTCCCGGACGGCCGGGACGTCGTCGGCGGTCTCGGTGCGGGTGATCCAGCGCGGGGTGGAGGTGGTGGAGATGGTCATGATGAACGAAGATCCGTTCCGGTGTGGTGTGTTCGTCCGGGGACGGCGATGCGTCCCCGGCCCCGCGAGCTCACGCTCCCGGCGGGGAAGGGGGATTCGAGGGCGGGGTCAGGCCGACGCCCGGGACGTGAGGGTGACCCGGGCGCTGCGCACGGCGACGGCCTTGAGCGCGGTCATCAACCCCACCTCCCCACTTCCTCGATCCGGTCGAACACGAACCGCTCCACCGTAACACCGACCCGGTCGGGAGGTCACGTCGTTTGTCGGCCGCGGATCCGCACCGGGCGGCTATCCCCAGTAGCCGGTGTGGACGGCGGCCGCCTCGTCGTAGAGGTGGGGGCCCGAGACGGTGACGGTGTTGCCGCCGGCGGCGAAGACGTCGCGGCAGGGGAGGGCGAGGACGGGCTCGTCCGGGTCCACGCCGGCGATGGCGTTCAGCTCGGGGGCGGCGAGGGCGTAGACGACCCGGCGGATGCCGCTCCAGTAGATCGCTCCGGCGCACATGGCGCACGGTTCGGTGCTGGAGTACAGGGTGGCGCCGGTGAGCTGGGTCGGGGCGAGGTGGCGGGAGGCCTGGCGGACGAGGTTGGTCTCGGCGTGGGCGGTGACGTCGTGGTCCGTGAGCACGGTGTTTTCGGCGGTGAGCAGGACGCCGCCGGCGCCGTCGGTCAGCAGGGCGCCGAACGGGTGGTTGCCGTGGGCCCGGGCGGAGGCCGCGAGCTCGATGGCCGTGAGCAGGTGGGCGCGGGTCTGGTCGGCCATGACGGTTCTCCTCGGGGCGGCGCGGGCGACGAGGACAAACGTATAGCGCGCGGGCCCGTCGGGGGTTGATCGAAACCGCCGGGGCCGCCGGTCGACCTGGAGCGGAAGGGGCCGGTCCGCGAGGGTAGCAGCGCGGGGCGGGTGTCCGGGGACGGGCGGCCGGGTGTCCAACCGCGGGCGTCTGCGGTTGGACACCGGGGGGTGCGGTGATCGATTGACAGACCGTTCGCGGCTCCAGGTAAATGGCGCAGCAGTGGCCCGCCGTTCGCGGGCGGACCTCCGTTTCCGGCACCCCGATCCCGGAGTTGATGCTGTGTCAGTGCGAGAGCGTGAGCACGAGAACGACGCCCGGCCGGACCTGTCCGGCGTGGTCGCCGCCGCGCTGGCCCCGTTGGTGCCGGTGCGGGCGGTGACCGTGCGGGCCGACGGGGCCGGGGCGCGGCGGCTGCTCGTCGAGGTGCTGCCCGAACCCGGGCCGGCGGGTGACGAGGACGACGAGGCCGTCGTGGTCGAGTCCTGGCAGGCCGTGTTCGAGGACGCGTACGGGCTGGTCGCGGACGACGACGGTCCGGAGGCGGGCCGGCTGGCGGGCTGGACGGACAGCTTCACCGGCCGGCCGATCGTCGCCGCGCACATGGCCGAGTGGGTGGACACCACGGTGGAGCGGCTCGCCCGGCTCGGGCCCCGCGCCGTCCTGGAGATCGGTGCCGGCACCGGGCTGCTCGCGCGGCCGCTGGTCGAGCGGCTCGGCGTCCGCGAGTACACCGCGACGGACTTCTCCGCCGAGGCGGTGCGCCTGCTGCGCCGGCTGGGCGACGACCTGCGCCGGGGCAGGCCGGAGGCCGTGATCACGGTGGCGGAGGCCGCGGCCGACGTGCCCGCCCCGCCGGCCGCGGCGCCGGGCGGTTACGACACCGCCGTCGTCAACTCGGTCGTCCAGTACTTCCCTTCGGTGGCGTACCTGGAGTCGGTGATCGCCGCGACGCTGCCGCGGATGGCGCCCGGCGGGCACGTGTTCCTCGGCGACCTGCGGGACTCCCGCCTGCTGGAGCACTTCGCGGTGCTCAAGCACGAGCTGCGGCGGGAGCCGGGACCGCGCAGCGGCCTGCGCCTGGACCACGTGGCGGTCGAACTCGCCGGTGACGTCGAGCTGAGCGTCGACCCCGGCTACCTGGCGGACCTGCCGCGGCGCTTCCCGGCGATCACGGCGGTCGAGCTCGCCCCGCGCCTGGGCGCGGCGCCCACCGAGATGACGCTGTTCCGCTACGACGCCGTCCTGCACGTGGGCTGCCCGGCCCCGGCGGAGGCCGGCCCGTGGCGGCCCGCCGCCCGGATCGGGCTCGACGAGCTCGACTGGCTGCTGGCGGGCGACGCCGCGGCGTTCGGCGTCAGCGGGATCGCCAACGCCCGCCTGGGCGAGGCCCGCCGGCTGCACGCGGCCCGCCGGGCGGAGCCGGTCGACGGGCCGGGCGCGCCCGGCCTCGACCCGGAGGCCGTCCACCGGCTGGCCGAACGGCACGGGCGGCCCGTCCGGCTGCGCTGGAGCCTGGACGGCCGGCCGGGGGACTACGACGCGTGGTTCCCGGGCCTGGACGCGGACGAGCAGGCGCACTACCGGGTCGCGGTGCCCGCCGCGGCGCCGGGCGCGGGGTGCCGTCAGCAACTGGTGCCGCCCGCTGTCTCGGAGGACTGGCGGCGGGCGGTGTGCGAGGCGCTCGCCCGGCACGCCCCGGACGCCGGCGAGCCGCCGGAGGTCGAGTTCGTCCTGGCGCTCGGCTGACCGACGGCCACGGCCCTGGTGGACGCCCGGCCCCTCGGGCCATGATGCGCTGCGACGGCTTCGGCGGTGCCCGGCCGTCCGTCCGCGCGCTGTGCCGCGTGCCCTTCCCCGTAGTGCCCTTCTCCCTTGTGATGCCCCTGCGCCCGCCTGCCAGGGAGCCCCCGAAGCCCCACGATCCCGCTGAGGTGACGCCATGCCGACCAACCCCGACCAGCCCTTCGCCAGTGAGCCCCGAGTGCCTCGGACGGCGCGCGAGGAGGTGCTGTGCGGGCTGTTCGAGCAGGTGCTGGAGCGGCCGCGGGTCGGGGTGGAGGACGACTTCTTCGACCTCGGCGGGCACTCGCTGCTGGCCACCTGGCTGCTCGGGCGGATCCGGGCGGTCTTCGGGGTGGAGATCGGCATCCGGGACTTCTTCGACGCCTCGACCGTCGCGGGCGTCGCCGAATTGCTCGACAGCGGCGCGGCGGAGAAGCGGGCGCCGCTGCAGGCGATGGCGCGCCCCGAGCTGCTCCCGCTCTCGTACGCCCAGCAACGCCTGTGGTTCCTCCGGGAGTTGGAGGAGGGCGCGGCCGTCTACAACGAGGTCGTCGCGGTTCGGCTGCGGGGTGCGCTGGACGAGGGGGCGCTGCGGGCGGCGCTGGAGGACGTGGTGGGGCGGCACGAGAGCCTCCGGACGGTCTTCCCCGCGGTGGACGGCGTGCCGTGGCAGCAGGTCGTGCCGGTGACGGGCGAGCCGCTGGTGCCGCTGGAGGTGCGGGAGTGTGCCGAGCGGGAGCTGACCGGGCTGGTCGACGCGACCGTGGCCCGGGCCTTCGACCTGGCGCACGAACTGCCCCTGCGGGCCTCGCTGTTCCGGACGGCGCCGCAGGAGCACGTGTTCCTGCTCGTGGTGCACCACATCGCGTGCGACGGCTGGTCGATGGGGCCGCTGCTGCGTGACCTGGCCGCCGCGTACGACGCGCGTGGCGCGACGGGCGAGGCGCCGGTCTGGTCGTCGCGACTCCCGGTGCAGTACGGGGACTACGCGCTGTGGCAGCGGGAGGTGTTGGGCGAGGAGGACGATCCCGGTTCACTGATGGATCGTCAGCTCGACTTCTGGCGCGAGCGGCTGGAGGGCCTGCCGGAGGAGCTGGCGCTGCCGTCGGACCGTCCGAGGCCCGCCGTCGCGACCTTCGCGGGCGACACCGTGGCCCTCGCGGTACCCGCCGACGTGCACGCCGGGCTGGTGGCGCTGGCGCGGGAGTGCGGCGCGACGCTGTTCATGGTGCTGCGGGCGGGGTGGGCGCTGCTGCTGTCGCGGCTGGGCGCCGGGGCGGACATTCCGATCGGCACGGTGGTGGCGGGCCGGTCGGACGAGGCGTTGGACGAGCTGATCGGCTTCTTCGTCAACACGCTGGTGCTGCGGACGGACCTGTCGGGCGATCCGAGCGTGCGCGAGCTGCTGCGCCGGGTGCGGGAGGCGGACCTGGACGCCTTCGGGTGCCAGGAGGTGCCGTTCGAGCGGCTGGTCGAGGTGGTGAACCCGGTCAGGTCGGCGGCCCGGCACCCGCTCTTCCAGACCATGGTGGTGCTGCAGAACAACTCCTGGACGACCTTGCGGTTGCCGGGCCTGGAGACCGAGGAGTTCCGGGTGGACCACCGGATCTCCAAGTTCGACCTGTCCCTGGACGCCTGGGAGCACTTCGCCGAGGACGGGCAGCCGGCCGGCCTCGGTGGCCAGTTGGAGTACGCGAGCGACCTGTTCGACCGGCCGACGGCCGAGGGGCTGGTGGAGCGGTTCGTCCGGGTGCTGGCGGGGATGGTGGCCGATCCGGACGTCCGGGTGGGTGCGCTGGAGGTGCTGGAGCCGTCGGAGCGGCACCGGTTGCTGGAGGAGTGGGCCGGTGTCGTCGAGCCGGCGGCCGACCCCGAACCGGTGCACCGGCTGTTCGAGCGGCAGGTGCGGACGAGCCCGGACGAGCGCGCTCTGGTCTGTGAAGAGCGGGAACTGAGCTATGGCGAGCTGAACGCGCGGGCGAACCGGGTGGCGCGGGAGCTGGTGGCGCGGGGTGTGGGGCCGGAGGTGCGGGTCGCGGTGCTGTTGCCGCGGTCGGTGGAGTCGGTGGTGGCGCTGCTGGCGGTGTTGAAGGCGGGTGGTACGTATCTGCCGATCGACGCGGAGTATCCGCGTGAGCGGGTGGAGTTCATGCTGGCGGACGCGGCTCCGGAGGTGCTGGTCACCGATCGGGAGCTGGGCGCCGGGTATCCGGGTGTCGCTCAACTGCTGCTCGATGACGAGGCGGTGGCACGGAACGCTGATGAGGACCTCGCGGTGGCCCTGGCTCCGCGGCACGCGGCGTACGTCATCTACACGTCGGGTTCGACGGGCCGGCCCAAGGGCGTCGTGATCGACCACGGCAGCCTCGCCAACCTCTGCCACCACTACGAGGTCACCACCTACGCCGAACTGCTGGCCGCCACCGGCCGGGAGCGGGCGAGCGTCGCCACGACGGCCCCGCTCGCGTTCGACTCGTGCTGGGTGGCGCTGCTGGCCATGTTCGTCGGCCACGAGCTGCACCTGCTGGACGACGAGACCCGACGCGACGCCGCGCGGCTGGTGGAGTACCTGGACCGGGCCCGGGTCGAGTTCCTCGACACCACTCCGGGTTACGCGGCGGAGCTGGTCGAACAGGGGCTCCTGGACGGGGAGTCCGGCTTCGCGCGCATGCTGAACGTCGGCGGCGAGGCGGTGTCGGAGTCGCTCTGGCGACGCGTGCTGGCGACGCCGGGGTGGACCGGGCAGAACACCTACGGCCCGACGGAGAACACCGTGGACGCGCTGATGGCGTGGTTCGCCGTCGCGCCGTCGCCGGTGCTGGGCCGGGCGACGACGAACACGCGGGCCTACGTGCTGGACGCCGGGCTGCGGCCGGTGCCGGCCGGGGTGATCGGGGAACTGTACGTGGCCGGGGCGCAGGTGGCGCGCGGCTACCTGGGGCGCCCCGGGCTGTCGGCGTCGCGCTTCCTGCCGGATCCGTTCGGCGGTCCGGGGGAGCGGATGTACCGCACCGGGGACCTGGTGCGGTGGACGGCGGACGGCCAACTGGTGTTCCTGGGCCGGGCGGACGACCAGGTGAAGGTGCGCGGGTTCCGGATCGAGCTGGGCGAGGTGTCGGCGGCGCTGGAGCGCTGCGCGGAGGTCTCGGCCGCCGTCACCGTGGTCCGGGAGGACCGCCCGGGGGACCGCCGGCTCGTGGCGTACGTCGTCCCCGCCGCCGGAGCCGCGCCGGATCCCGCCGCCGTGCGCAGGGAGGCGGCGTCGGCGCTGCCGGAGTACGCGGTGCCGTCGGCGGTGGTGGTGCTGGAGGCGCTGCCGCTGACGGGGAACGGCAAGGTGGACCGCCGCGCCCTGCCCGTGCCGGAGGCCGAGGTGCACGTCACGCGGGCGCCCCGGGACGCGCGGGAGGAGGTGCTGTGCGGGCTGTTCGAGCAGGTACTGGGCCGTGCGCGGGTCGGGGTGGAGGACGACTTCTTCGAGCTGGGCGGGCACTCGCTGCTGGCGACGCGCCTGGTCAGCCGGGTCCGTTCGGTGCTCGGCGTGGAGCTGGGCATCCGCGACCTGTTCCAGGCGCCGACCGTGGCCGGGCTGACCGCCCTGCTCGACCAGCGCGGCGCGGTGGCCCCGCGGCCGCCGCTGCGGCCCGTCGAGCGGCCCGAGCGGCTCCCGCTCTCGTACGCCCAGCAGCGCCTCTGGTTCCTGCGCGAGTGGGAACGGGCGAGCGGCGCCTCGACGTACACGGTGCCGACCGCACTGCGGCTGCGGGGCGCGCTGGACGAGGGTGCGCTGCGGGCGGCGCTGGAGGACGTGGTGGGCCGGCACGAGAGCCTGCGGACGGTGTTCCCGGTCGTCGACGGCGTGCCGTGGCAGCAGGTCGTGCCGGTGACGGGCGAATCGCTCGTCCCGTGGGAGGTGTCTGCGTGCGGCCGGGAGGAGCTCGACGAGCGGCTGGCGGCGGCGTCCGGCCACGGCTTCGACCTCGCGAATGAACTCCCGCTCCGGGCCTGGCTGTTCAGGATCGCCCCGGAGGATCACGTGCTGCTCCTCGTGGTGCACCACATTGCGTGCGACGGCTGGTCGATGGGACCGCTGCTGCGCGACCTCACCGCCGCCCACGCCACCCGCAGCACGACCGGCGACGCTCCGGGGTGGTCCGAACTCCCGGTGCAGTACGGCGACTACGCGCTGTGGCAGCGCGGCGTGCTGGGCGCGGAGGACGATCCCGAGTCCTTGACGAACCGTCAGATCGACTTCTGGCGCTCGCGGCTGTCCGGCCTGCCGGAGGAGCTCACGCTGCCCACCGACCGGCCGCGGCCCCTCGAACCGGGCTTCGCCGGCGGCGTGGTCGACGTGGCGGTGCCGGCGGAGGTGCACGCCGGGTTGGTGGCGCTGGCGCGGGAGTCCGGGGCGACGCTGTTCATGGTGCTGCGGGCGGGGTGGGCGCTGCTGCTGTCCCGCCTCGGGGCCGGCACCGACATCCCCGTGGGCACGGTGGTGGCGGGCCGTTCGGACGAGGCGTTGGACGACCTGGTCGGGTTCTTCGTCAACACGCTGGTGCTGCGGACGGATCTGTCGGGCGATCCGAGCGTGCGCGAGTTGCTGCGCCGGGTGCGGGAGGCGGACCTGGATGCGCTGGGCAGTCAGGACGTGCCGTTCGAGCGCCTGGTCGAGGTCCTGAACCCGGCCAGGTCGGCGGCCCGCCACCCGCTCTTCCAGACCATGCTGATCCTGCAGAACAACGCGTGGTCGGAGCCGGGCCTGTCGGGCCTGCGGGTCGACGAGATCCCGGTGGACCACCGGATCGCGAAGTTCGACCTGTCCGTCGACTTCTGGGAGCAGGCGGGCCCGGCGGGTGAACCGGTCGGGCTCGGCGGTCAGTTGGAGTACGCGAGCGACCTGTTCGACCGGTCGACCGCCGAGGACCTGGCCCGCCGGTTCGTCCGGGTGCTCGCGGCGATGGCGGCGGAGCCGGACGCCCGGGTGGGCGCGCTGGAGGTGCTGGAGCCGTCGGAGCGGCACCGGTTGCTGGAGGAGTGGGCCGGTGTCGTCGAGCCGGCCGTGGACCGTGAACCGGTGCACCGGCTCTTCGAGGAGCAGGCCCGGAGCCGCCCGGACGAGCGGGCGCTGGTGTTCGGCGGCCGGGCCTGGACCTTCGGCGAGCTGAACGCGCGGGCGAACCGGGTGGCGCGGGAGCTGGTGGCGCGGGGTGTGGGGCCGGAGGTGCGGGTCGCGGTGCTGTTGCCGCGGTCGGTGGAGTCGGTGGTGGCGCTGCTGGCGGTGTTGAAGGCGGGTGGTACGTATCTGCCGGTCGACGCGGAGTATCCGCGTGAGCGGGTGGAGTTCATGCTGGCGGACGCGGCTCCGGAGGTGCTGGTCACCGATCGGGAGCTGGGTGCCGGCTATCCGCACGTCGCTCAACTGCTGCTCGATGACGAGGCGGTGGCACGGCACGCCGATGAGGACCTTGCGGTGGCCTTGGCTCCGCGGCACGCGGCGTACGTCATCTATACCTCGGGTTCGACGGGCCGGCCCAAGGGCGTCGTGATCGACCACGGCAGCCTCGCCAACCTCTGCCACCACTACGAGCGCGTGACCTTCGCCGGTCACCGGGCCCGCTCGGGCGCCACCCGGATCCGCATGATCTCGACCGCGCCGCTGGCCTTCGACTCCAGCTGGACCCCGGTGCTCGGGCTGTTCCTCGGCCACGAACTGCACCTGACGGACGACGACGACCGCCGCGACGCCGCCCGACTGGCCGAGTACATCGGGCGGGAAGGCATCGAGCTGCTGGAGACGACGCCGGGCTACGCCGCCGAACTGGTCGAGCAGGGCCTGCTGGAGGCGGACCCGCGCTCGCCCCGGACCCTCGTGGTCGGCGGCGAGGCGCTGCCGGAGTCGCTGTGGCGCCGGATGCTGGACGCGCCGGGGTGGACCGGGCAGAACACCTACGGCCCGACGGAGAACACCGTGGACGCGCTGGCGGCGTGGTTCGGCGACACCGACGGGCCGCTGCTCGGGCGGGCGACGACGAACACGCGGGCCTATGTGCTGGACGCGGGGCTGCGTCCGGTGCCGGTGGGCGTGGCAGGCGAGTTGTACCTCGCCGGGGCGCAGGTGGCGCGCGGCTACCTGGGCCGCCCCGGGCTGTCGGCGTCGCGGTTCCTGCCGGACCCGTTCGGTGGTCCGGGGGAGCGGATGTACCGCACCGGGGACCTGGTGCGGTGGACGGCGGACGGCCAACTCGCCTTCCTGGGGCGGGCGGACGACCAGGTGAAGGTGCGCGGGTTCCGGATCGAGCTCGGTGAGGTGTCGGCGGCGCTGGAGCGCTGTGCGGACGTCGTCACCGCGGTTGCGGTGGTCCGGGAGGACCGCCCGGGAGACCGGCGGCTCGTCGGGTACGCGGTGGCGCGCGAGGGCGCGGCCGTCACGGGTGCCGAGGTGCGGCGCGAGCTCGGCGCGCTCCTGCCGGAGTATGCGGTGCCGTCGGCCGTCGTGCTGCTGGAGGCGCTGCCGCTGACCGGCAACGGCAAGGTGGACCGCCGTGCGTTGCCCGCGCCGGAGGCCGAGGTGCATGTCACGCGGGCGCCCCGGGACGCGCGGGAGGAGGTGCTGTGCGGGCTGTTCGAGCAGGTGCTGGGCCGTGCGCGGGTCGGTGTGGAGGACGACTTCTTCGCGCTCGGCGGGCACTCGCTGCTGGCCATGCGCCTCGTCGCCCGGGTCCGCTCGGTGCTCGGCGTGGAGCTGGGCATCCGCGACCTGTTCCAGGCGCCGACCGTGGCCGGGCTGACCGCTCTGCTCGACCAGCGCGGGGAGGCCGACCCGAGGCCGCCGCTGCGGCCCGTCGAGCGCCCCGAGCGGCTCCCGCTCTCGCACGCCCAGCAGCGCCTCTGGTTCCTCGGGACCGTGGACAGCGAGGCCCGGACGGCGACGTACGCGATGCCGTTGACCGTCCGGCTGCGGGGTGCGCTGGACGAGGGCGCCTTGCGGGCGGCGCTGGAGGACGTGGTGGGCCGGCACGAGAGCCTGCGGACGGTGTTCCCGGTCGTCGACGGCGTGCCGTGGCAGCGGGTCGTGCCGGTGACGGGCGAACCGCTCGTGCCCTGGGAGAGCGTGGCGTGTGCGGCGGAGGCCGTCACCGGCCTGATCGACGGGGCCGTGCACGGCGTCTTCGACCTCGCGAGCGAACTCCCGCTCCGGGCCTGGCTGTTCCGGATCGCTCCCGATGAGCACGTGTTCCTGCTGGTGATGCACCACATCGCGTGCGACGGCTGGTCGATGGAACCGCTGCTGCGCGACCTCACCGCCGCGTACGCGGCCCGCAGCGGGACGGGCGAGCCCCCGGCGTGGTCCGAACTCGACGTCCAGTACGGCGACTACGCGCTCTGGCAGCTCGGCGTGCTGGGTGAGGAGGATGACTCCGATTCACTGATGAACCGTCAACTCGACTTCTGGCGCGAGCGGCTGGCCGGCATACCGGAGGAGCTGGCGCTGCCGTCGGACCGTCCGAGGCCCGCCGTCGCGACCTTCGCGGGCGACACCGTGGACCTCGCGATACCCGCCGACGTGCACGCCGGGCTGGTGGCGCTGGCTCGTGAGAGTGGTGCGACGTTGTTCATGGTGTTGCGGGCGGGGTGGGCGGTGCTGCTGTCCCGCCTTGGGGCCGGTACCGACATCCCCGTCGGTACGGTGGTGGCGGGTCGTTCGGACGAGGCGTTGGACGAGCTGATCGGGTTCTTCGTCAACACGTTGGTGCTGCGGACGGATCTGTCGGGCGATCCGAGTGTTCGCGAGCTGGTGCGCCGGGTGCGGGAGGCGGATCTGGATGCGCTGGGCAGTCAGGACGTGCCGTTCGAGCGGCTGGTCGAGGTCCTGAACCCGGTCCGGTCGGCGGCCCGGCACCCGCTCTTCCAGACGCTGCTGATCCTGCAGAACACCACCTGGTCCGAGCTGGACCTGCCCGGACTGGAGACCGAGGACGTCCCGGTCGAGCACCGGATCGCCAAGTTCGACCTGTCGGTGGACTGCTGGGAGCTGACGACGGCGGCCGGCGGGCCGGGCGGGATCGGCGGCGAGCTGGAGTTTGCGACGGACCTGTTCGACCGCTCGACGGCGGAGACGCTCGCGCGGCGGTTCGTCCGGCTGTTGTCCGGGATGGTGGCGGACCCGGACGCCCGGGTGGGCGTGCTGGAGCTCCTGGAGGACTCGGAGCGGCACCAGTTGGAGGAGTGGGCCGGTGCCGTGGCGCCCGAGCTCGACGTCGAGCCGGTGCACCGGCTCTTCGAGCAGCAGGCGAGGACGCGCCCGGCCGAACGCGCTCTGGTGTTCGGCGACCACGGGCTGAGCTTCGGTGAGCTGAACGCGCGGGCGAACCGGCTGGCTCGCGAGCTGGTGGTGCGAGGTGTGGAGCCGGAGTCGGTGGTGGCGGTGGCCCTGCCGCGCTCGATGGACGCCGTGGTGTCCGTGCTGGCGGTGCTGAAGGCCGGTGGGACGTACCTGCCGGTGGATCCGGGGTATCCGCGGCAGCGCGTGGAGTTCATGCTGGCGGACGCCCGTCCGTCGCTGGTGCTGACCACGTCGGCGCTGGGGATCGACGGGCCGTGCCTGCTGCTCGACGATCCGACGGTGATGGACGCCGTGGCGGCACATGGAAGCGAGGACCTGCCCTGCCGGGTCCACCCGCAGAACGCCGCTTACCTGATCTACACGTCCGGCTCCACCGGCACCCCCAAGGCCGTCCAGGTCCCGCACGCCGGCCTCGCCAACCTCGCCCGGCACCTCGACCGCTCGGTGCTGGCCGACCACCTCGCCGCGACGGGCCGCTCCCGGGCCCGCGTCGCGAGCACGTCGTCGTCCTCCTTCGACGCGAGCTGGCAGTCGCTGAGCGCGCTGTTCCTCGGACACGAGCTGTACGTGCTGGACGAGGAGACCCGCCGGGACGGCCCCGCCGCCGTGGCGGACCTACGCCGCGCGGGCGTCGACCTGCTGGACACCACGCCCGCCTACGCGGCGGAACTGGTCGAGGAGGGACTGCTCGACCCGGATCCGGCCGAGGGCCTGCCCGTCGTGCGGACCCTGCTCCTGGGCGGCGAGGCGCTCCCGGCACCGCTGTGGGAGCGGTTGCGCGCGACGCCCGGCCTGGTCGCGCACAACGCGTACGGACCGGCCGAGTGCACCGTCGACACGGTGATGACGCCGCTGTCGGCGGCCGGTTCGCCGGTCCTGGGCCGGGCGACGACGAACACGCGGGCCTACGTGCTGGATGCGGGGCTGCGTGCGGTGCCGGTGGGGGTGCCGGGCGAGTTGTACCTCGCCGGGGCGCAGGTGGCGCGCGGCTATCTGGGCCGCCCCGGGCTGACGGCGTCGCGCTTCCTCCCGGATCCTTTCGCCGGTCCGGGGGAGCGGATGTACCGCACGGGCGATGTGGTGCGGTGGCTGCCGGACGGCCAACTCGCCTTCGTGGGGCGGGCGGACGATCAGGTGAAGGTGCGCGGTTTCCGGATCGAGCTGGGCGAGGTGTCGGCGGCGCTGGAGCGCTGTGCGGACGTCGTCGCCGCGGTCGCGGTGGTCCGGGAGGACCGCCCTGGGGACCGTCGGCTCGTCGGCTACGTCGTCCCGGTCGCGGGGGCCTCACCCGATGCCGCCGCCGTGCGCGGCGAGGTCGCGTCGGTGCTGCCGGAGTACGCGGTGCCGTCGGCCGTCGTGGTGCTGGAGGCGCTGCCGCTGACGGGCAACGGCAAGGTGGACCGCCGTGCCCTGCCCGCGCCCGCGGTCGTCGCGCAGGTCGCGCACGCCCCGCGCGACGCCCGCGAGGAACTCCTCGCCGGGCTCTTCGCGGAGATCCTGGGCGTGCCCAGGGTCGGTGTGGACGAGGACTTCTTCGCGCTGGGCGGGCACTCCCTGCAGGCCATCCGCCTGCTCGTCCGGGCCAGGGCGGCGCTCGGCGTGGAGCTGGGCATCCGCGACCTCTTCCAGGCGCCGACGGCCGCCCGGCTCGCCGCGCTGCTGCAGTCGCGGACCGCAGCGCCGCACGAGCCGCTGGTCGCGGTGGAGCGCGGCGAGCGGACGCCGCTCTCGTACGCCCAGCAGCGCCTCTGGTTCCTGCGCGAGTGGGAGGGCACCGGGAGCGCCTCGACGTACACGGTGCCGACCGCGCTGCGACTGAAGGGGGCACTGGACGAGGGGGCGCTGCGGGCGGCGCTGGAGGACGTGGTGGGCCGGCACGAGAGCCTGCGGACGGTCTTCCCGGTGGCGGACGGCTCGCCCTGGCAGCACGTGGTGCCGGTGACGGGCGAATCGCTCGTCCCCTGGGAAGCGGCCGGCTGCGCCCCGGAGGACCTGCCCGGGCGGATCGCCGGCGCGGCCGGGCACGAGTTCGACCTGGCGCGCGAACTTCCGCTGCGCGCCTCGCTGTTCCGCGTCGCACCGGACGAGCACGTGTTCCTGCTGGTGGTGCACCACATCGCGTGCGACGGCTGGTCGATGGGCCCGCTGCTGCGCGACCTGACCGCCGCGTACACGACCCGCCGTGCGAGCGGCGGGGCTCCGGCCTGGTCCGAACTCCCCGTCCAGTACGGCGACTACGCGCTCTGGCAGCACCGGGTACTCGGCGAGCCGGATGTGATGGACCGTCAGCTCGCCTTCTGGAAGGACCGTTTGCGCGGCCTGCCGGAGGAGCTGGCGCTGCCGTCGGACCGTCCGAGGCCCGCCGTCGCGACCTTCGCGGGCGACACGGTGGACGTCGAGGTGCCCGCCGACGTGCACGCGGGACTGGTGGCGCTGGCGCGCGAGTCCGGGGCGACGCTGTTCATGGCGCTGCGGGCGGGCTGGGCGCTGCTGCTGTCCCGCCTCGGGGCCGGGGCGGACATCCCCGTCGGCACGGTGGTGGCGGGCCGTTCGGACGAGGCGCTCGACGACCTGGTCGGGTTCTTCGCCAACACCCTGGTGCTGCGCACCGACGTCTCCGGCGACCCGAGCGTCCGGGAGCTGGTGCGCCGGGTGCGGGAGGCGGACCTGGAGGCGCTGGGCAGCCAGGACGTGCCGTTCGAGCGGCTGGTCGAGGTGCTCAACCCGGTCCGGTCGGCGGCCCGGCACCCCCTCTTCCAGACCGCGCTCGTGCTGCAGAACAACGCGTGGACCGAGGCCGGGCTGCCGGGTCTTGAGGTCGAGGAGGTCCCGGTCGACCTGCCGAACGCCAAGTTCGACCTCGCGGCCGGCCTCTGGGAGCGCCGGACCGGCGACGGCGGGCCGGGCGGGATCGGCGGCGAGCTGGAGTTCGCGACGGACCTGTTCGACCGCTCGACGGCGGAGACGCTCGCGCGCCGGTTCGTCCGGCTGTTGTCCGGGATGGTGGCGGACCCGGAAGCCCGGGTCGGCGCGCTGGAGCTCCTGGAGCCCGCCGAGCGGGCCGCCCTCCTGGCCCACGGGACGGGAGCCGTGCGCGCTGCGGACTCCGGCCTGCTCGCCCACCAGGTGTTCGAGGCGAGGGCGGCGGAGCAGCCGTCCGCGCCGGCGGTGGTCGACGGGGACCGCGAGGTGAGCTTCGGTGAGCTGAACGCGCGGGCGAACCGGTTGGCGCGGGAGCTGGTGGTGCGGGGTGTCGGGCCGGAGTCGGTGGTGGCAGTGGCGCTGCCTCGCTCCACAGACGCTGTGGTGTCCGTGCTGGCAGTGCTGAAGGCCGGTGGGACGTACCTGCCGGTGGATCCGGGATATCCGCGGCAGCGGGTGGAGTTCATGCTGGCCGACGCCCGTCCGTCGCTGGTGCTCACGACGTCGGCGCTGGGGATCGACGGGCCGTGCCTGCTGCTGGACGACCCGACGGTGACGGCCGTCGTGGCGGCACATCCGAGCGAGGACCTGCCTAGCCGGGTCCACCCGCAGAACGCCGCCTACCTGATCTACACGTCCGGCTCCACCGGCACCCCCAAGGCCGTCCAGGTCCCGCACGCCGGCCTCGCCAACCTGGTGGCCGCGTCCGCGGCGAAGCTGCGCCTCGGTCCGGGCCGCTCGCTGCTCCAGCTGGCCTCGCCGGGCTTCGACGCGGCCGTCTACGAGTGGGCCAACGCGCTGCTGGCCGGAGCGGCGCTGGTGCTGCCGCCCGCCGACGCGCGGTCCGGCGAGCCGCTCGCGCGGGTGCTGGCGGAGCGCGGTGTCACCCACGCCGTCATCACGCCCGCCGTCCTCGCGACGCTGCCCGCGCGGTCGGCGGCGGACCTGGGCGGACTGGCCGTCCTGGTCGTCGCGGGCGAGGCCCTGCCCGGCGAGCTCGTGGCGCGGTGGGCACCCGGCCGGGAGCTGATCAACGCCTACGGGCCGACCGAGACCACCGTCTGCGCGACCGCCAGCGAGCCGCTGCGGCCGGACGGCGGGGCGCCCATCGGCCGCCCGCTCGACGGCACCCGGGTCTACGTGCTGGACGCCGGGCTGCGGCCGGTGCCGGCCGGCGTGGCCGGCGAACTGTACGTCGCCGGGGCGCAGGTGGCGCGCGGCTACCTCGGGCGTCCCGGGCTGACGGCGTCGCGCTTCCTCCCGGATCCCTTCGCGGGGCCGGGCGAGCGGATGTACCGCACGGGAGACCTCGTGCGGTGGACGGCGGACGGCCGACTCGTCTTCGTGGGCCGGGCGGACGACCAGGTGAAGGTCCGTGGAGTCCGGATCGAGCCGGGCGAGGTGTCGGCGGCGCTGGAGCGCCGCGCGGACGTCACCGGCGCCGTCGCCGTGGTCCGGGAGGACCGCCCGGGAGACCGGAGGCTGGTCGGCTACGCGGTGGTGCGCAAGGGCGCGGCCGTCACGGGCGCCGAACTGCGCCGCCACCTGGGCACCGTCCTGCCGGAGTACGCCGTCCCGTCGGCCGTCGTGGTGCTCGACGCGCTGCCGCTGACCGGCAACGGCAAGGTGGACCGCGGCGCCCTGCCCGCCCCCGAGGCCGAGGTGCGCGTCACCCGCGCGCCCCGGGGCGCCCGCGAGGAGGCGCTCTGCCGGCTGTTCGCCGAGGCGCTCGGCCTGCCCGAGGTCGGGGTGGAGGACGACTTCTTCCACCTCGGCGGCCACTCCCTGCTGGCCACCCGCCTCGTCACCCGGATCCGCGCCGAGCTCGGCGAACCCGCCGAGCTGACCGACCTGTTCCGCGCCCCGAGCCCGGCCGGACTGGCCGCCCTGCTGGACGGCGGCCCGGCCGCGGACCCCGGGGTGCTGGTGCGGCTCGGCGGCGAGGGCGACCGGCCGCCGCTGTTCTGCGTCCACCCGGTGACCGGCCTCGGCCGCTGCTACACCGGCCTCGCCGACGGGCTGCCGGACCGCCCGGTCTACGGCCTCCAGGCCCGCGGGCTCGACCGTCGCGCCGAGCGGCCCGCGGACCTGGCGGCGATGGTCGGGGACTACGTGGACCGGATCCGCGAGGTGCAGCCGGCCGGCCCCTACCACCTGCTCGGCTGGTCGACCGGCGGGAACATCGCGCACGCCATGGCCTGCGCGCTGCGCGCCGCCGGTGAACAGGTGCGCCTGCTGGCCGTGTTGGACGCCTACCCGGTCGAGAGCGGACACTGGGGCGCGGAACCCGAGGACGTCGACGCGGCGCTGGTCGCCGACCTGCTCGGCCGCGAGGGCGGCGGGTTCGCCCCCGGCGCCGCCGCGCTCGACCACCTCGCCGCCACCGCGACGGCCGTCGTCCGGGCGGTGGCGGACGCCCCGACCGGACGGTTCGACGGCCGCGTGCTGCACGTCACCGCGACCCTCGGCCGGTCCGGGGACGCGCCCGGCGCCGAGGCCTGGGAGCCGTACGCGGCCGGCGGGATCGACCGGCACGAGGTCGCGGCCGAGCACTTCGACCTGACCCGCCCCGAGCCGCTGGCCGCGATCGCCCGGTTCGTCGCCGAGGCCCTGGACGGGTGCTGAGCCCGTCCCCGTCCCCCCCGTGATCACCCGACCGAAACCACCGAAGGGAAACACCGTGTTCGACAGCGACACCGCCCGCTTCCACGTCGTCCTCAACCACGAGGAGCAGTACTCCGTCTGGCCCGAGGACCAGGAGATCCCGGCCGGCTGGACCGCCGAGGGCACCACCGGCACCCTCGACGAGTGCACCGCGCACATCGACCGGGTCTGGACCGACCTGCGCCCGCTCAGTCTGCGCCGGCTGATGGCGGAGCAGGCCGGGCGGGCGTGACGCCCCCGCCCCGGGACGACCGGCCGCCCCGGCCGGCGGCGCCCCGGCTCCCGACCGCCCTCGCCGGGCTGGCCGACCTCCGGGTCGACACCCCGGTGACCGCCGTCCTCGGCTGGGAGCGCTCCACGGCCGGCTCGGGGCTCGCCCAGCTGTACGAGGGCGCCAAGCTCGCCCAGTGGAACGCCGCCACCGACATCGACTGGTCGCTGGACGTCCCCTTCGGCGAGCCGCTGCCCGCCGGCTCGGCGTACGCGCTGGACTCGCTGCGCGCCTCGCCGATCGGCCGGCGCGGGCCCCGCGCCTGGGACGACTTCCGCTGGCAGACCCAGGCCTGGACGGTCTGCCAGTTCCTGCACGGCGAGCAGGCGGCGATGCTCGCGGGCGCCCGGCTGGCCGAGGTGCTGCCGGACATCGAGGCGAAGCTGTGCGCCGTCAGCCAGGCCGGGGACGAGGCCCGGCACGCGGAGGCGTTCGGGCGCTACGTCGGGGAGCACGTCCCCGAGCCGTACCCGGTCTCGGAGGGGCTGCGGCGGCTGTTCGCGGACGCGCTCGGGGCCACCGAGTGGGACCTCCTCGCGCTGGCCGTCCAGTGCCTGGTCGAGCCGCTGGCACTGGCCGGCTTCCGGCTGGCGGAGGCCACCTTCCACGATCCGCTGATCAAGCAGATCACCGCCCGGGTGGCCCGGGACGAGGCCCGCCACGTCTCCTTCGGGGTGCTGCTGCTGCGCGACGTCGTCCCCGGGCTGTCGGCGGCCGAACTGGCGCGGAGGGAGGACTTCCTGCTGGCGTCCGTCGAACTCATGCGCCGCCGCTTCCTGCTGGGCGACCTGTGGGAGCGCTTCGAGGTCCCGGCCGCCGAGGGCACGGCCTTCGCGCTGGCCGACCCCGGCCTGGCCGGCTACCGGCAGATGCTGTTCTCCCGGGTGGTGCCCATGCTCGCCCGGATCGGGCTGCTCACCCCGCGCGTGATGCGCGGCCTGGAGTCGATGGACCTGCTGAGCCGCCTGAGCGCGGACACCGTCGCCCGGGTCCGGCGGGAACGGGCGGCGCTCGGTGCGCGGACCGGCCGTGTGCACACCTGATCACTTGTCGTCGACGATCCGACCTGAGTACGGTCGCTGACCGTGTCCGGTCCACCACGGCCGTCGCACCGCGGCGGCCCCGAACAAGAGGTCCCACATGGCCCAGTCCCCAGACACCGACCCTGCCGAGAAGCCCCAGGGGCTCTGGCGCAACCGCGACTTCGGGCTGCTGATCAGCGGTCAGGTGGTCTCGTTCCTGGGGAGCCAGGTCCAGGTCTTCGCGCTGCCGCTGCTGGTGCTCGCCGTCTCCGGCTCGCCGACCCAGGCCGGGCTCGTGATGGGCCTCAGCTCGCTGTCCTGGCTGCTCTTCGGCCCCTTCGCGGGCGCGCTGGCGGACCGCTGGGACCGCAAGACCACGATGATCCTGTGCGACCTGGGCCGCGCCGTGGTGACGGTCAGTGTGCCGCTCGCCATGTGGCTGGACGGCCTGACGGTCGCCCAGCTGTGCGCGGTGGCCGTGCTCAACGGGGTGCTGGAGACGCTCTTCGAGTCGGCCAACTCGGCGGCCCTGCCGAACGTCGTCGGCGCCGGGCAACTGGGGGCGGCGCTCGGCCGGTTCGAGACCGCGACGAACACCGTGCGGATCGGCGGCGGCATGGTCGCCGGCGCGCTGTACTCGCTCGGGCGGGCGGTGCCGTTCGTGGTGGACGCGGTCTCCTTCGTGCTCTCCGCGATCTCGCTGCGCTTCACCCGGGCGAAGTTCCAGGAGGAACGCAGCGAGGAGACCCCCGCCGGCCTGCTGAAGGAGGTCCGGGCCGGCCTGAGCTGGCTGATGGGCCAGCCGCTGATCCGCTTCCTCGCGCTGATCTCGGCGGCGGACGCGATCCGCTACGGCGCCGGCTACCTGGTGATCATCACGCTGGCCGAGCGGATCGGCGCCTCGCCCACCGAGATCGGGTTCGTCTTCACGGGGGCGGCCGTCGGTGCGATGGTCGGGGCGCTGGTCTCCAGCCGGGTCAACGACCGCTTCCCGCTGGGCCGCATCGCCACCGTGACGCTGTGGGTCGAGGCGCTGATGTTCCCGCTCTACGCCGTCGCCCCGAACGCCTGGCTGCTCGGTGCGGTGGCCGCCGCGGAGTCGGTGCTGGCGCCGGTGTACATGGTCGCGCTGTCCAGCTACCGGCTCGCGGCGACCCCGGACCACCTGCGCGGGCGGGTCTCCAGCGCGGTGCAGACCCTCGGCATGAGCGCGATGTCCCTCGGCGCGCTGATCGGCGGCGTGATGATCGACGGCCTCGGCCCGCGCACCACCACGGTGATCTTCGGCGGCTGGCTGATCCTGCTCGCGGTGCTGACCACCGTCAACCGTGCGGTGCGCCACTCCGCCGGGACCGCCCGCCCGGCCCCGGTCACGGAGGCCGCGCCGGCCCAGTCCTAGGGCCTGACCCCAAGGCCCCGCCACCACCAGAAGGGCTCACACATGACCGTCCTCAGGACCGTCGACGCCACACCCGGGCAGCGGCTGCTCTGGATGATGGAGCACTACCGCGGCGCCGACACCCCGCTGAACGTCAACGCCTGCTACCGGCTGCGCGGCCCGCTCGACCGGCCCGCGCTGCGGACCGCGCTGGACCGGCTCGTCGAACGGCACGAGGCGCTGCGCACCACCTACGAGTCGGTGCGGCGCAGGCTCGTCCAGCACGTCCACACCCCCTGGCCGGCCGCGCTGGTCGAGGAGGAGGTCGGGCCGGAGCCCGAGGCGCTGGCCGAGGCGCTGCTGCGGCACGCCCGGCACCGGCACGACCTGGCCGTCACCCCGCTGCACGCCGCGCTGCTGACGGTCGGGCCGGAGGAGTCCGTGCTGGTGCTGAACATCCACCACCTGTCCACCGACGGCTGGTCGGGCGGGGTGCTCTCCCAGGAGCTCGGGCGGCTGTACCGGCCCGGCGGCGAGGCGGCGGCGGAACTCGGCAAGGCGGCCTGGCAGTTCGCCGACTTCAGCGAGTGGCAGCGGCAGCGCTACGAGGACGGCGTGCTGGCGGAGAGCCAGAAGTACTGGCGCGACACCCTGGCCGGGGCCGAGGCGCCCCGGCTGCCCGGCACGTCGGCGATCCGCGACGGCGTCGGCCAGCTGCCCGGACTGGCCGCCCTCACCCTGGAGCCGGAGCTGGTGGCGGGCCTGACGGCGCTGTGCCGCAAGCAGCGCTCGACGATCTTCGTCGCCGCCCTGGCCCTGTTCGCCGGCGTGCTGTACGGCCGGGAGGGGCAGCGGGACGTCGCGCTCGCCTCGATGTTCGCCAACCGCACGCGGCCCGAACTGGCGGGCACTGTCGGCTTCCTGTGCAACCTGCTGGTGCTGCGCCTGGACCTGGAACCGCAGGCGGGCTTCCTGGAGGTGCTGCGCTCGACCCGGGACACCGTGCTGGACTCGCTCGCCCACCAGGAGGTCCCGTACCACCTCGTGCCGCAGGGCCGGGGGGAGCGGGGCGAGGGGCTGGAGAACATCCTGTTCCAGGTCGCGGTCGGGCCCGAGTACGCGCTGAGGCTGAGCGGCCTGGAGGTCACCCAGGTCCACCCGCCGGGCGGCATGGCGAGCCGGTTCGACCTGGAGTTCGTGCTGATGCCCACCGAGGACCGGATCGAGGGGCAGGTCTGGTACGACCGCCGCCGCTTCGACCCGGCCTGGGTCGAGGGCCTGACCGCCGACTTCCGGCGGCTCGCGGAAGCGGCCGTCGCCGAGCCCGGACGGCCGCTGGCGGAGCTCGTCGCGCGGCTCGCGCAGGACGCTGTCCGAGTGCGCGGCGGCGGCAGTTGAACACAGGCGTGACACCGAAGGGGCCCGAGCGTCGAAACGCTCGGGCCCCTTCGGTGTTCCGGCCGGCCGGGCTACTCGCCCAGGTGGTGCATCACGTGCTTCACCCGGGTGTAGGCCTCGAACCCGTACACCGACAGGTCCTTGCCGTACCCGGAGTGCTTGAAGCCGCCGTGCGGCATCTCGCTCGGGAAGCCGAGGTGGGTGTTGACCCAGACGCAGCCGAAGTCCAGCCGGCGGGTGAACCGCATCGCGCGGGCGTGGTCGGTGGTCCACACCGCGGAGGCCAGGCCCTGCTCGACGCCGTTGGCGAGGGCGACCGCCTCGTCCTCGTCGGCGAACGGCTGCACGGTGATGACCGGCCCGAAGACCTCCCGCTGCACGATCTCGTCGTCCTGGCGGACGTCGGCGATGACCGTCGGCGCGTAGAAGTACCCGGCCTCGCCCACCCGGTGGCCGCCGGTGACGACCCGCGCGTGGGCGGGCAGGCGGCGGACGAAGCCGTCGACCCGGGCCAGCTGGTCGGCGTTGTTGAGCGGCCCGTACAGCGCGCCGGCGTCGTCCGGCGGGCCGGGGCGGGCCGCCTGCGCGGCCTTGGTGAGCGCCACCAGCAGGTCCTCCTGGACCGCCCGGTCGACCAGCACCCGGGTGGCGGCCGTGCAGTCCTGGCCGGCGTTGCCGTACGCCCCCTCGACGATCTTCGCGGCGGCGGCCGGGAGGTCGGCGTCGGCGCAGACCACGACCGGGGTCTTGCCGCCCAGTTCCAGGTGGACCCGCTTGAGCCCGGCCGCCGCGTCCCGCGCGACCTCCGTGCCCGCCGCGACCGACCCGGTCAGCGACACCAGCGCCGGGACGGGGTGGCGCACCATGAGCCGCCCGGTGTCCGGGCCGCCGCAGACCACGTTGAGCACCCCGGGCGGCAGCACCTCGGCGGCCAGCTCGGCGAGCAGCAGGGCCGTCTCGGGGGTGGTCTCGGCGGGCTTGAGCACCACGGTGTTGCCCGCGGCCAGGGCGGGCGCGCTCTTGAGCACGGCCATCAGCAGCGGGAAGTTCCACGGCGCGAGCTGCGCGCAGACGCCGACCGGCTCCCGGCGGGTGTAGGAGGTGTGGCCGGGGGAGTACTCGCCCGCGGCCAGGCCCTCCAGCACCCGGGCGGCGCCGGCGAAGAAGCGCAGCTGGTCGACCATCAGCGGGGTCTCGCCGGCCGCCGCCGCGCTGCCGGTGCTGCGGGCCTCGGCGGCGGCGAACTCGTCGAGCCGGCCCGCGAGGGCGTCGGCGATGCGCAGGAGGGCGTCCTGGCGCTCGGCGGGGCTGGTCCAGCGCCACTGCTCGAAGGCGGTGGCGGCGGCCCGCATCGCCCGGTCGACGTCCTCCTCGCCGCTGTCGGGCGCCAGCAGGTACGGGGTGCCGGTGCAGGGGTCGAGCAGTTCGGTGTACGTGCCGTCGGCGGGTTCGGCGGACCGGCCGTCGACGAAGTTGCCGAGGCGGGGCAGGCGGGGAGGGGTCATCAGCGCTCCTGTGGGTCGGCGGTGGCGGCGGGGTCGGCGGATCCGGGGGCGGTCGTCGCCGCTCAGGCGCTCACCCGCAGCGACGTGAAGCCGTGGAAGCCGAGGTTGTTGTTCCAGTTGAAGCCGTCCTGCGAGACGCGCAGCGCGGGCCAGCGCCGGTACAGGGTGGCGAGGGCGATCCGGAGGGTCTGGCGCACCAGCGGGTCGCCGAAGCACAGGTGGCGGCCGGCGCCGAAGGTGAGGTGGCGGTTGGGCAGCGGGCGGTCGAGGACGAGCTCGTCGGCCCGGTCGAAGGCGGCGGCGTCGCGGTTGGCGGAGCCGACGTAGAGCATCATCGGGCGGCGGGCCGGCAGCACGATCTCCTGGCCGGCGGCGGTGGTGTAGGAGAAGTCCTCGCGGGCGACCCGGCCGACGAACTGGACCGGGGTGCAGAAGCGCAGCAGCTCCTCGACGGCCGGGCCGACGGTGGCCGGGTCCAGCAGCAGGTCGCGCTCGTGCAGCGGGCGTTCCTCCAGGGCCTGCACGCTGTTGCCGATGAGGTAGCGGATCGAGGCGACCCCGGCGAACAGCAGGAGCGCGGCCTGGGCGACGACGTCCTCGTCGCTGAAGCGGTGGCCGTGGACCTCGGTGGTGCGCAGCGTGTGCAGCAGGCCGTTCTGCTCCTCGGAGAGCTTGGCGCACTCGGGGGAGGCGAGGAACTCGGCGAGTTCGCGGGTGCTGGTGCGGGTGCGGTCGAGGTGCTCGACGGTGACCTTGGTGGAGCCGAAGAGGTAGGCGATGTCGTCGGTCCAGCGGGTCAGCTCGGGGTGCGCCTCGACGGGCACGCCGAGGACGTCGGCGATGACCATGGCCGGCAGCGGGAAGGCGAAGTCGGTCATCAGGTCGAAGCCGGCCGGGTCGACGGCGTCGAGCAGCCCGTCGACCAGCCGCTGTATCCGGGGCTCCAGCGCGGCGTCCGTGAAGGGGACGTAACTGCGGTTGGCCTGGCGCCGGTTCTTGGTGTGCTCGGCGCCGTCGTGGAAGGCCAGCCAGCGTTCGTAGACGCCGAGCATGTCGGCGTAGTCGGTGCGCTGTTCCTCGGGCAGGAACCAGAGCGGCACTGCCGCCCGGGCGTTGGAGAGCCGCTCGTCCTTCATCAGGGCCAGGCAGTCGGCGTAGCCGAAGAAGAGCCAGGCCCCGCCGAAGATCTTCTCGGAGCGGTACGCCGGGTGCTCGGCGCGCATTCGGTCGTAGAAGGAGAAAGGGTCGGGAATGTACTCGAAGTCGTTGTGCGAGAAATCTTCGGCGGCGAGCGCGTGGGTGGCCAAGGAAATTCCTCCGGGCGGGATTCGGGTCGTGGACGGCCTCAGTGGACCAAAGGCGCCGAACGCCTGACAAGGCGTCACCGGTGAACGGTGATCGGGCCATCGCCCGAGGTCAGCGCGGTGTTCGGGCGGCTGCGGTTGGACACTGGCCAGTGCGCGGCGGGACGGCCTAACCTGCGTTTTCGCGTCCCCCGCTTTCCCTGTTGTTTTCCCCCGTCCGCCGACCGGCCCGTGGAGTACGGATGGCTGAAGCTCTGCCCTGGCAGGAAGTCCTGCCCGGATATCCGCTGGACCGTCGGGCGTTCTCCGACGAAGCGGTCCTCGACCGGGAACTGCGCCGGGTGTTCCGGGAGTCCTGGCAGTTACTGGCGTTCGCGTCGGAACTGCCCGACGCCGGCGACTACCTGGTCCGCACGCTCGGCAACGACAGCGTGATCGTGGCCCGCGACGAACAGGGCCGCTTCACCGTGCTGCTCAACTCGTGCAGCCACCGCGGCACCCAGCTGTGCCGGGCGACGTTCGGCAACGCCGCGCACTTCCGGTGCAGTTACCACGGCTGGACGTTCGCCAACGACGGCCGCCTGGTGGGCGTGCCCGCGCTGCGCAGCAACTACCCGGAGGACTTCCGCAAGGACCGCTACGACCTGCCCCGGGCCCGGGTGACCTGCTACCGCGGCTTCGTCTTCGCGACCTGGAGCGAGAGCGCCCCGCCGCTGGAGGAGTACCTGGGCGACGCCCGCTGGTACCTGGACGCGCTGCTCGACCTCGCGGGCGGCGAGTGGGAGGTGTACGGGCCGCCGCAGCGCTCGGTGACGACCGGCAACTGGAAGGTCGTCACCGACAACTTCGCCGGCGACGGCTACCACATGGGCACCACCCACCAGGCCGCGTTCGAGCAGGGCATCTACGGCTCCAGCCTGGCCGACGGCACGCTCGGCAAGGGCGAACTGGAGCTGATCGGGATCAACGTCCCCACGCCGCAGGGGCACGCGGTGCGGGCCGGCTACGTCGTCGAGAAGGGCCGGCGCACCCTGCCGGCCAAGGTCGAGGACCCGGCCTACATCGGCTACCCGCGCGAGGTGTGGGAGGCGTTCACCGCCGGGCAGACGCCCGAGCAGGTGCGCTTCAACTCGCACTGCGAGGTCGTGCACGGCGTGCTGTTCCCGAACGCCGCCTTCCTGAGCGTCTCGCACGACCGGGCGATCGGGCGCGAGGACGACCCGCTGACCAAGTACTTCGTGTGGCGCGTGCACAACCCGATCGACGCCCGGCACACCGAGTGCCTCTACTGGACGCTGGTGCCCAAGCGGCACGTGGACGAGGAGTGGAAGCGCCGCTCGTACGCCTTCCAGGCCCGCTCCCAGTCGGCCGGCGGAATCCTCTTCGAGATGGACGACTTCGAGAACTTCGCCCGGATCGACGCCGCGATCGGCGGCACGGTGGCCGACGGCGCCCCGCTGGACCTCTCGCTCGGCCTCGGCCTCGGCGAACCGGTGCCGGACTTCCCGGGCCCCGGCCGCGCCGAGTACCTGACCCTGTCCGAGCAGAACCAGCGGGCCTTCTACCGCCGCTGGGCCGAGCTGATGGAGGGCGACGATGCGTGAGGCCGCCCGCACCGCGTTCGGAGGGCGACGATGAGCGAGCCCGTCCGCACGGACCACCAACCCGCTTACGAGCTCCAGCCGTTCCCGCCGCGCGGGGCCCGCCAGGTCGAACTCGACGCCTCCGCGGGCGCTTTCCTCACCGAGGAGTCGGCCGCCCTGGACGAGGGCCGCCACCAGGACTGGCTGGACCTCCTCGACGAGCGCTTCCTCTACCAGGTGCCCGTCCCGCTGCTGCGCGAGGACCCGGCCCTGCCCCGGCACAGCGACCGGGCGCTGCTGTTCGAGGCGACCAAGCACATCCTCGCGATGAAGCTCGGCCGCACCGGCCTGCGGCACGCGTGGTCCGACCGCCCGGGCGGGGTGACGCGCCACTTCATCAGCGGCGTGCGGGTGTTCGCCGCGCCCGAGGCTGACACCTGGCGGGTGGAGTGCAACGTGCTCGCCTCCTGGACGCGGGGCCGGGGCGAGGCCGCCCTCGCCACCGCCGCCCGGCACGACATCGTGCGCTGCCTGCCCGGCGCCGGCTACCGGCTGCTGCGGCGCCGGGTCCTGCTGGACACCGAGGTCGCCACGCACCAGCAACTCTCGATCATCTTCTAGCGCGGGCCGGCACGCGCCGGCCCGCGGGAGGCGAGGCAGCGGCATGAACGGGCTGGCCTGGACGGCCGAGGAACGCCGGGAGACCGAACTGTGCCGGATCTGCTGCGAGTCGGCGGCGGTCACGGTGTCGAGCTACCCGACCGGGAACGGGACCCGGCTCAAACTCGTCTCGGAACGCTCCGGCGCGGCCGTCCTCCTGGACGCCACCGTGCTGGACGCCCTGTGCCACCTGACCCCGGAGCGCGCCGCCGACCTGGTCCGCGAGCGCACCGAGGGCGCCGGCCCGGCCGAGGGGGACGCCACCGCCGTAGGAGTCGCCCCGTGAAACCCGCACCCTTCGAGTACCGGGCCGCCGGCACGCTCGACGAGGCCCTCGCCCTGCTCGACCCGCCCGGGCACAGCATCGCCCCGCTGGCCGGCGGGCAGAGCCTCGTGCCGCTGCTCAACCTGCGCCGGGTGCGGCCCGCCGTGGTGCTCGACCTCAACCGGCTGACCGAGCTGGCCGGCGTCGAGGTGACCGGCACGGCCGTGCTGGTCGGGGCGATGACCCGGCTGCACGACCTGGAACGGCACGAGGGGCTGCGAGCAGCGCTGCCCGTCGTGCCGCAGACCGCCGCCCGGGTGGCGCACCGGCAGATCCGCCACCGCGCGACCCTCGGCGGCTCGCTCTGCCACGCCGACCCCGCCGCGCAGCTCGCGGCCACCGCGGTCGCGCTCGGGGCGACGCTGCGGCTGCGCCGGGCGGGCGGTGAACGGACCGTGCCCGCCGAGGAGTTCTTCACCGGGCCGCACCGCACCGTCCGTCGGCCGGACGAACTCCTGACCGCCGTCTCCTTCCCGCGCAGGCCCGGCTTCCGCTACCGCTTCGAGTCCGTCACCCGGCGCGGTGGGGCGGGCTTCCCCCTGGTCGGCGTGTGCGTGGGCGTACGGCTGGAGGCCGGCGCGGTGGCCGAGGCCCGCATCGCCGCCTGCGGGGTGGCCGACCGCCCGCTGCGGCTCACCGGGGCCGAACAGGCCCTGGCCGGGTACGGCGCCGCCGCGGCGGACGGCGCGCTGGGCGAGGTCGCCGACGCGGCCGTCGCCGGCACCCGCCCGCCCTCCGACCTCCACGGCAGCGCCGGGTTCCGGGGCGACCTGCTGCGCGCGGTCCTCCGCCGGGCCGCCGTCCACCTGCTCACCGAGGGGAGCTAGCCCGTGCCCACGTCACCGATGAGCGGCACATCGATCAGCCTGAGCGTCAACGGCACCGCACACACCGCCGAGGCCGAGGACCGCACCCTGCTCAGCGACTTCCTGCGCCACGGCCTCGGCCTCACCGGCACCCACGTGGCCTGCGAGCAGGGCGTGTGCGGCGCCTGCACCGTGCTGGTGGACGGCGAACCGGTGCGCTCCTGCCTGATGCTCGCCCGCCAGGCCGACGGCTGCCGGGTGGAAACGGTCGAGGGCCTCGCCGAGGACGGCCGGCCCGCGCCGCTGCAGCAGGCCATGACCGACGAGCACGGCCTGCAGTGCGGCTTCTGCACGCCCGGCGTGCTGATGGGCCTCACCTACGCCGACCGGGCCGGCCTGAGCGCCGACCAGGCGGTGACCGAGGTGCTGCGCGGGCACCTGTGCCGCTGCACCGGCTACGCGGGCATCCGCGCCGCCATCGAGCGGCACTGGCAGGGCGAGGGGGCGACGGCATGACCGCGTCCGACGCCGGCCGTGGGCCCGGTCCCGACGCCGGCCGCATGATCGGGCGCGCCGTCCCGCGCGTGCACGCGCCCCGGCTGGTGCGCGGCCAGGGCCGCTTCGTCGACGACATCGACGACGCCGGGGCCCTGCACGCCGTCGTGCTGCGCAGCCGGGTGGCGCACGGCCGGATCACCCGGTTCGACCCGGCGGCGGCGCTGGCCGGCGGCGAGGCGCTGCTGGTGCTCGGCCCGGACGAGATCGAGCGGTTCACCGACCCGATCCCCACCGCCTGGCGGATCCCCGGCCAGCTCACCGGCACCGTGGCCCTCGGCGACCGCACCGTCCGCTACGTCGGCCAGCCGATCGGCCTGGTGGTGGCGCGCGGCCGGGCGCTCGCCGAGGACGTCGCGGAGCTGGTCGCCGTCGACATCGACCCGCTGCCCGCCGCGATCGGCCTGGCCGCCGCGCTCGCGCCGGACGCCCCGCGGCTCTACCCGGAGGCCCCCGACAACATCGGCGGGCGGATCCACTTCGGCGACGACCCGGCCGCGCTCGACGCCGTCCTCGCCGCCGCCCCGCACGTGGTGGAGCGGGAGTTCGCGGTGCAGCGGATCAACCACAGCCCGATGGAGCCGCGCGGCCTGCTCGCCGAGTGGATCCCCGCCACCGGGCGCCTGACGGTCCACAGCAGCACCCAGTCCCCGCACGCCGTCCGCCAGGAGCTCGCCACCGCGCTGCGCCTGCGGGTCGACCAGGTGCGGGTGGTGACGCCGGACGTCGGCGGGTCGTTCGGCGGCAAGGTCACCCTGTACGTCGACGAGGCGCTGGTCTGCCTGGCCGCCGTGCGGCTCGGCCGCCGGGTCAAGTGGATCGAGGACCGCACCGAGAACCTGAGCTCCTCCTACCAGGGACGCGGCCAGCGGGCCCGCGCCCGCCTCGCCCTCGACGCGGACGGGCGCTTCCTCGCGCTCGCCGCCGAGATCACCGGGGACCTCGGCGCGTTCGCGATCCAGGCCGGCAGCGGCCCGTTCCAGGTCGCCGGGCTCGCCCTGGAGGGCCCGTACCGGTTCCCGCGGGCCGGGGCCACCATCACCACCGTCCACACCAACACCGTGCCGACCGGCGCCTACCGCGGCTACGGCATGCAGGAGGCGGCCTGGATCCGCGAACGGCTGATCGACGAGGCCGCCCGCGAACTCGGCCACGACCCCGTCCGGCTGCGGCTGCACAACCTGCTCGGGCCGGACGAACTCCCGTACACCACGCGGACCGGGCTCACCTACGACAACGGCGACTACCCCGCCGCGCTGCGCCGCGCCGCCGAACTGGCCCGGGAGCGCACCCGGGAGTCCACCGGGACGGTGCGCCGAGGAGTCGCGGTGACGGCCAGCGTGGAGATCACCGGCTTCGCCCCCTCCGCGCTGCTGGAACTGTTCCGGATCGACTGGGCCGGCTGGGAGAGCGCCCGGGTGCGGGTCAACCAGGACGGCACCGTCACCGTGTTCGCCGGGGTGATCCCGGTGGGCCAGGGCATCGAGACCACCCTCGCCCAGATCGTCGCGGACCGGCTCGGCGTGCCCCTGGACTGGATCGCGGTGGAGCTCGGCGACACCGCCACCGCGCCCTACTCGGACCTCACCTCGCAGGCCAGCCGCTCGGTCACGCTGGCCGGCGGGGCCCTCGTGCGGGCCGCCGGGCGGATGCGCGAGCGGATGCACGCCCTCGCCGCCGCCCACCTCGGCGCCCCGCCGGACGAAGTGGTGCTGGACGGCGCCCAGTTCCGCTGGCCGGCCGGGAACGCCACGACCGCGTGGTCCGAGGTCGCCGCCCGCGGCTGGCGGGGCTGGGGCCGGCCCGACCCGGACCGGATCCGGCTGGAGGAGAGCGTCGACTTCGACCCGCCCGCCATCACCTACTCCTACAGCGCGCACGGCGCCGCCGTCGCGGTCGACCTGGAGACCGCCGAGGTCACCGTCGAGGACTACTGGACCGTCAACGACAGCGGCGTCCTGGTGAACCCGGCCATCGCCGACGGGCAGATCGTCGGCGGCGTCGTCCAGGGCCTGGGCATCGCCCTGGTCGAGGAGGCCGTGCACGACCCGGCCACCGGACGGCCGCTCGCCACCGGCTTCACCGACTACGTGCTCCCGGTCTGCGCCGACGTCCCGCCGGTCACGGTGGAGCACCGGTGCACGCCGAGCACGGTCATCCCCGGCGGCTTCAAGGGCCTCGGGGAGGGCGGGGTCATCCCCGCCCCGGCCACCGTGGCCGGGGCCGTCGCCGCCGCCGTCCCGCACATCGCCCACCGGCTGACGGCCACACCGCTCAAGCCGGAACGGATCTGGGCGGCGCTGTCGGAGGCCAAGGAGCTCTCGGAGGCCGACCGGGACTGACCCGCACGGACCGTACCGCCGCAACCCCCGACCCCGAAGGGACCACCAGCGTGCCAGCCCGTCAGGACGAGCCGACCGGCCGCCCGCCCACCGTCCGCGAGGCCACCTTCGCGCTGCTGCGGAGCCTCGGCATGACCACGGTCTTCGGCAACCCCGGCTCCACCGAGCTGCCGATGTTCCGCGACTTCCCCGCCGACTTCCGCTACGTCCTCGGGCTCCAGGAGTCCGTGGTGCTGGCCATGGCCGACGGCTTCGCCCAGGCCGGCCACCGCCCCGCCGTGGTCAACCTGCACTCCGCCGCCGGCGTCGGCCACGCGATGGGCAGCCTGTTCACCGCCTGGCGCAACCGCACCCCGCTCGTGATCGTCGCCGGCCAGCAGGCCCGCTCGCTGCTCGGCGGGGAACCGTACCTGCTCAACGACCAGGCGGCCGAACTGCCCAAACCGTACGTCAAGTGGAGCCGCGAGCCGGCCCGTGCCGAGGACGTCCCGGCCGCCATCGCCCGCGCCTGCTACCTGGCCATGTCACCGCCCTACGGCCCGACCCTGGTCTCGGTGCCCGCCGACGACTGGGACCGGCCCTGCGAACCCGTCGAACCCCGGACGGTCTCCACCACGCTGCGCGCCGACCCCGAGGCGCTGGAACGCGTCGGCCGCGCCCTGGCCGGCGCCGCCCGCCCCGCCTTCGTGGTGGGCGCCGCGGTCGACCAGGACCGGGCGGTTCCCGACGTGGTGGAGCTGGCCGAGCGCCACCGCGCCGCCGTCTGGGCCGCGCCGATGTCCTCGCGCTGCGCCTTCCCCGAGACCCACCCGCTCTTCGCGGGCTTCCTGCCCCCGGTGCGCGAGGAGATCGTGGCCCGGCTCACCGGCCACGACCTCGTGCTGTCGCTGGGCGCACCGGTCTTCACCTACCACGTCGCGGGCACCGGTCCGGTGCTGCCGCCCGGTACCGCGCTCCACCAGCTCACCGACGACCCGGCCACCGCCGCCTGGACCCCGGTCGGCGACGCGCTGCTCACCGGCATCCGCCTCGGCGTGTGCGACCTGCTCGCCTTCGACCCGGCCGTCCCCCGCGAACTCCCGCCCCCGCGGCCCGCACCGGCCCCCGTCCCGGACAGCGACGTCATCACCCAGCCGCTGCTGATGCGCACCCTCGCCGACCTGCGCCCGGCCCGCAGCGTCATCGTCGAGGAAGCCCCGAGCAGCCGCCCGGTGATGTGCGAGTACCTGCCCAACGAGCGGCCCGAGAGCTTCTACACGTGCGCCAGCGGCTCGCTCGGCCACTCGCTGCCGGCCGCCGTCGGCATGGCCCTCGGCCGGCCCGACGAGCGGGTGATCGCGGTGGTCGGCGACGGCTCCGCGATGTACTCGATCCAGGCCCTGTGGTCCGCCGCCGAACTCGGCCTGCCGCTGACCGTCCTGGTCGTCAACAACGGCCGCTACGCCACGGTGGACCGCTTCGCCGACCGCTTCGGGCTCGGCAAGGCCGTCGGGACGCGGATCGGCGGCCTCGACTTCGCCGCCCTCGCCCGCGCCCAGGGCTGCGCGGCCGGCCGGGTCGAGCACCCGGCCCGCCTGGCGAGGGCCCTGCGCACCGCCCTGGCCTCGCCCCGGCCGTACCTGCTCGACGTCCGCGTCGGCGACTGAATCCCGTTTCCTTCGAGAGGGAGAGACAACCTCCATGACCCAGCGCACCGCGGAAGAGATCCGGCGGGACATCCGCGACATCGTGATCGGCATGGCGCCCGATCAGGGCCTCGCCGACCGGCCCGACCCGGAGCTGGTCGAGGAACTCGGTTACCACTCCCTCGCGTTGCTCGAACTGGCCTTCGCGCTGGAGGACGAGTACGGCCTGCCGGCGATCGACCGCGAGCGGGCCCGGCTCATCCGCCGGCTCAGCGACGTCCAGGAGTACGTGGTCGCCGAACTGGCCCGGGCCGAGGCGAGCGGGGGCGCGGCGTGATCGACGGACGGCTGCGCGCCGTGGCGGACCGCGGGCCCGGACGGGCGGCGCTGGTCTGCGGCGAGCGCCGGATCTCCCACGGCGAACTCGCCGACCGGATCGCCCGGGCGCGCGGCGGACTGCACGCGCTCGGCCTCGGACCGGACGGCCTGCTGCTGCTCGCGCTGCCCAACTGCCCCGAGTTCGTGGTCGGCTACTTCGCCACGGCGGGCATCGGCGCCCGCGTGCTCGCGCTGGACCCGGGGCTGACGGAGGCGGAGTACCGCCGGGTGCTGGCCGAGGGCCGGCCCGACGTCGTGGTCACCACGGCGGCGCTCGCCCCCCGCTGGGCCGAACTCGCCCCGGGCGCCGCCCTGGTGGTCGTCGGCGGCCCGGTGGCGGCCGGGCACCCCTTCGACTTCGACGAGCTGATGCGCGCCGACGCGCTGCCCGCCCGCCCGGCCGACCCCGACCGGGCGTGGGTGCTCACCTACTCCTCCGGCTCCACCGGCGAGCCCAAGCGGATCTGCCGAAGCCAGGACAACCAGCTGGCCGAGGCCGACCACATCATCGCCAGCGCCGCCGTCACCCCCGACGACGTCCTGCTCTGCCCCGTGCCGCTGTACCACGCGCTCGGCCAGTTCTGCTGCATGATCGTCGCCGTGCTGGCGGGCGCCACCCTCGTCCTGCCCGAGCCCTCCGGTGCGGCGGGAGCGGGCGGGCCCGACCCCGCCGACCTGCTGGCGCTCGTCGCCCGCCACCGCGTCACCGTCCTCCCGTCCGTGCCCTACCTGCTCGGCGCCCTCGCCGACTGGCCCGAGGACCGCCCCGCCGACCTCTCCTCCGTCCGGCTCTGCCTCTCCGGCAGCAACTTCCTGCCGCCCGCCGTCCGGGAGCGCTTCCTCGCCCGGTTCGGCGTCCCCGTCCGCCAGACCTACGGCAGCTCCGAGGCCGGCAGCGTCAGCTGGGACTGCGACCCCGACGGCTTCGTCCCCGAGTCCGTCGGCCGCCCCCTGCACGGGGTGCGGGTCGAGGTCCTGGACGAGCACGGACGCGCCCTGCCGACCGGCAGCACCGGCGAGATCGCCGTCACCAGCCGCTCCGTCATGCTCGGCGAACTCGCCCCCGGCGGCACCCTGCTGCGCCCCGGCTGCGAGCGCTACCTCACCGGCGACCTGGGCCGGCTCGACGAGGACGGCCGCCTCCACCTCACCGGCCGCAAGCGGATCCTGGTCGACACGGGCGGGCACAAGGTCAACCCCGTCGAGGTCGAGGAGGTCCTGGAGGCGCACCCGGCGGTCCGCGCGGCGGCCGTGGTGGGCGTCCCCCTGGCCGGCGGCGGCGACCTGCTCGTCGCCGCCGTCGTACCGGGCGACGACGGCCCCGTCCCCGCCGAGGAGTTGCGCGCGCACTGCCGCGCCCGCCTCGCCGGGCACAAGGTCCCGGCGCGCTTCGAGACCGTCGACGGCCTGCCGCGCACCGAACTCGGCAAGCTCCGCCGGGGCCGCCTGGCCGCCGAACTCGCCGCCCTCGTGGACGCCGACGCGGACCGCCCGGCCGCCGGGATCCGGCACGAACCCGACCCGCGCCGGCGCGCCCGCCTCCTCACCGAACACCTCCGCCGACGCGCCGCCGAGCTGCTGGCCGTCCCGCCCGAGCGGCTCGACCCGGCCGCGCCGCTGCACGCCCAGGGCCTCGACTCGCTGGCCGCGCTGCGCCTCAAGATGGCCGTCCAGGACGACCTGCGCCGCACCGTCGGCCTGCCCGAACTCCTCGGCGGCGCCAGCCTCGACACCCTCGCCCGCCGCCTCGCCGAGGACACCGCCGGGCCCACCGAGGCGCTCGTCGTCCGCGGGCCCGTCGTCGGCGAGTTCCCGCTCTCCCACAACCAGTCCGCGATCTGGCACGCCGACCAGCTCGTCCCGGAGGCCGCCGCCTACAACCAGAGCTTCGCGGCCCGGATCACCTCGCACTGCGACCCCGCGGCCCTGCACCGCGCCTTCCAGGCCCTCGTCGACCGCCACCCCGCCCTGCGCACCACCTTCGCGCTGCGCGACGGCCGCCCGGTCCAGCGCGTCGCCGAGCACGCGGACGTCGACTTCGCGGTGCTCACCGTCCCCGCCGACTGGCCCGACCGGACGGAGCAGCTGAGCGCGACGGCGTTCCGCCCCTTCGAGCTCGACCGCGAGACTCCGCTGCGCGTCCGGCTGCACCTCGGCGCCGCCGACGGCCCGGTCCTGCTCGTGACGGTGCACCACATCGCCACCGACTTCTGGTCCACCGTCGCCCTCCTGCGCGACCTCGCCGCCGCCCACGCCGCCGACGGCGAGCTGTACCGGCCCGCGCCCCGGCACGGCTACACCGACTACGTCCGCTGGCAGGCCGAGACCCTCGCCGGCCCGGCGGCCGAACGCGACCGGGCGTACTGGCGCGACCTCCTCGCCGACCCGCCGCCCGCCCTCGAACTCCCCGCCGACCGGCCCCGCCCGGTGGTCCAGAGCCAGCGCGGCGCCCTCCACGTCCACGAGTTCGACCAGCCGCGGGTCAAGGCCCTGCAGGACTTCGCCCGCCGCCACGGCAGCACCGTCTACACCGTCCTCCTCGCCGCCTTCCAGGGCTACCTCCACGCCTGGACCGGCGAGCGCGACATCGCCGTCGCGACCATCACCACCAACCGGCAGCGCTCCGAATTCGCCGACGTGCTCGGCTACTTCGTCAACCCGGTGGTGTGCCGCACGCAGGTGGACCCGCAGCTCCCGTTCACCGACCTGCTCGCCTCTACGGGCCGCGGGCTGCTGGCGGGTCTTGAGCACCAGCAACTGCCCTTCGCGACGGTCGTGGAGCAGTTGGCCGCCGAACACCCCGGCCGCCGGCGCGACCGCAGCCGGACGCCGCTGGTGGAGATCGGCTTCGGCCAGAACAAGGCCCAGGACGGCGGGATGCTCGCGGTGAGCCGCTTCCTGTCCGGGGCCGGCCAGGAACTGCGGCTGGGCTCGCTCGCGCTGGAGTCGCTCCCGCTGCGGCGGCGCGGTGTGGTCTACGACTTCTCCGGCGCGGTCCACGAGTCCGCGGACTCGGTGGCGATCGCCTGGGAGTACAACACCGACCTCTACGAGGCGGCCACGGTCGAGCGGTTCGCCGCCCGGTTCGAGGAGTGGGTGGGGCGGCTCCTGGAGCGGCCGGAGCTGCCGCTGGCGGAGCTGGACGCGGGTGGCGGGGCGGTGGCGCCGTTCGCCGGCCCGGCCACGGGTGGCCCGGCGGTGCGGCCGGAGCGGCCGGAGCGGCCGTCGGCGGGGGACGCGCCGGAGGGAGGGCCGGTCGACGATCCGGTCGCGCCCGCCGCCAGGCAGGTCGCCGGTCGCGGCCCTCGGCCCGATCGCACCGCTCCGGCCGGCCCGCCGCCCGCGCTGCCGCAGGCGATCGGCGACCTGGCGCGCGCCCACCCCGGGCGGACCGCTCTGGTGGCGGGCGCCGACACGCTGACGTACGGGCAGGTGTCCGACCGGGCCGCGGAGCTGGCCGCCCGGATCGCCGCGCTGGGCCTGGCTCCGGGCGCCCGCGTCCTGCTCCGGCTTCCCGGGCGGCCCGCGGATTTGCTGGCCGCCGGGCTGGCCGTGCTGTGGTGCGGCGCGGTCGCCGAGCCGCTCGACACGGCCGCCGAGGTCCGTGCGGCGTGCGCGGACGCGGCCCTGCTGATCACCACGGCGGAGGGCCGTGCCGAACTCGGCGCGCTGCCTGTGCCGGTGCTCTGCCCGGAGGCGCCGGGCGAAGCCGGCCGGGTCGAGCCGGTCCCCGTCGGGCCGGGCGATCCCGCGTTGGTGCTCAACACGTCCGGCGTGACCGGCGAGCCCAGGGTCGTGGTGCAGCCGCACGGCGCGCTGGCCGCCTGGGCCCACTGGCTCGCCGGACAGTGCGGGCCCGGCGGTCGCGTCCTCGTCCACGGAGGGCCGGGCGCCGACCAGGTGCTGGCCAGGTCGCTCGCGGCGCTCGCCGCGGGCGGCACCGTGGTGGTCGCCACCTCCGGCGAGCTGTCCCCGCTCCTCTGCGGCACCGATTCCTTCGACCTCGTCACCGTCACCCCGTCCGAGCTCTCCGCGCTCCTCCCCGGCCTCGCCGCGTCCGGCCGCGAGCCGGCCGTGCGCACGCTCCTCGTCACCGGGGAGCCGCTCACCCCCGCGGTGGCCGCGCGGTGGCGGGCGGTGAGCCCCGGCTCCCGGCTGCTGCACGGCTACGGCGGTGCGGAGACCGCGCCCGTCGTCTGCGCCCGCGAGGTCGTCGCCGACGACCTGCCCGCGACCGACCCCTTCCGGCCGCTGCCGGTCGGGCGGGCCCTGGACGGGATGACCGCCCGGGTGCTCGACGACGTCGGCCGTCCGACCCCGCCCGGGGTGTCCGGCGAGTTGTGGGTGACGCGCTTCGCGGGCGACGAGCCCGTCCGCACCGGCGACCTCGCCTGCCGGCTGCCCGACGGCGGGATCGTCGTGCTGGGCCGCGCCGGCGATCTCACCCGGCGCAACGGCTACCTGGTTCCGCCCGGCCGGGTGGAGGCCGCCTTGCTGGGGCTGCCCGGGGTGCTGGGCGCCGTCGCCGTGACGGAGGACACCGACCTCGTCGCCCGCGTGGCCGTCGGGCGGTCGACGCCCCGCCTGCGGGAGGCGCTGCGCGAGCTCCTGCCCGAGTACCTGCTGCCCGCCGAGGTGCTGCTGACCGACCGCCTGCCCGCCGCCCGGAACGGCAAGACCGCCCGCACCGGCCCGGCGCCGGCCGCGCAGCCCCGGACCGAGGAGCCCCGGACCGAGGAGCCGGACCGCCCGGCCGGCCCGACGGACCCGGTGGAGGCCGTCCTCGCCGCGATCTGGGCCGAGGTGCTGGGCGTCGCCGAAGTCGGCCCCGAGGACGACTACTTCGATCTCGACGGCGACTCGATCACCAGCATGAGCATCGTCTCCCGGGCCGCCGAGGCCGGTCTGCGGCTCACGCCCCGGCAGATCTTCACCCACCCCACCGTGCGCGAACTCGCCGCCGTCGCCGAACGGACGGCAGCACCCGGGCCCGCCGCCCCGGTGTCGCCGGACGGCCCTGTGGAGGTCCCGCTCGCGCCCGTCCAGCAGTGGTTCCTCGACCTGCCGCTCGTCCGGCCGCAGCACTGGAACCAGACACTGCTGCTGCGCGCCGCCCCAGGCCTGGACGCGGACCTGCTGCGCCGCGCCCTGCTCGCCGTCGCCGCGCACCACCCGGCGCTGCGCTTCCGCTACCACCGCGACGAGGACGGCTGGCACCAGACCGCCCGGCCCGACGCCGAGCCGGTCCGCGTCATCGACGCCACCGGCACGGGCATCGATCCGGAGAGCGCCGCCGTCCGCGCGCAGGCCGAACTGGACCTGGCCGACGGACCGTTGTTCGCCGCCGTGCTCCTCCCCGGGAGCGAGGAGCCCGGCCTGCGCCTGCTCCTCACCGCGCACCACCTCGTCGTCGACTTCGTCTCCTGGCAGATCCTGCTGGACGACCTCGGCCGCGCCTGCGAGCAACTGCTCGCGGGCGAGGAGGTGCACCTGCCCCCGCTCACCACCCCCTTCGCCGAGTGGACGACCCGGCTGCACGCCCACGCCGACTCGCCCGCCGTCCGGGCCGAACTGGAGCGCTGGAGCGGCCCGGCCGCCCGGCCGGTCGCCCGCCCCGACGCGGGCACGGAGGGCCAGGCCGCCCTGGCCGAGGCCGCGTTGCCCGCGGAGGCGACGGCCGCGCTGCTGGTCGCGACCGGCGGCCGCGGGCGCGACCGCCCGCAGGACGTGCTGCTCGCCGCCGTCGCCCAGGCGGTCGCCGAGTGGACGGGGGAGCGCGAGGTGGTGCTGGACGTCGAGACGCACGGCCGGGCCGACCTGTTCCCGGACGTCGACCTCAGCCGCACCGTCGGCTGGTTCACCGCCGTCCACCCGGTGACGGTCGCACCGGACCGGTCGCCCGGGGAGGCCGGCGAGGTCGGGGAGGCCAGGGAGACTGGGGAGGCCAGGGAGACCGGGGAGGCCGGCCCCGCCGCCACCTACCGCACCGTCCGCGCGCTGCTGGCCGGGCTGCCCGCCGAGGGCCTCGGCCACGGCCTGCTCCGCCACGCCGCGAGCGATCCCGCGGTGCGCGCCCGGCTGGTCGCGCGCCCGCCCGCCACCGTCAACGTCAACTACCTGGGCCGCGCGGGCCGTCTGGTCGGCGGCGGCACGCCCGCCGAGGGCCGGGCGCTGACCCCGCTGCCGCTCGCCGGCACCGGCGACCGCGGCCCCGACAACCCGCGCCCCTACCCGCTGGAGGTCAGCGCCCTGCTGATCGACGACCGGCTGCTGGTGCGGGTGCGCCACAACGCCGTCGCTCACCCGCAGACCGACGTCCAGCGGCTGCTCGACCGCGTCCTGACCGGCCTGACGGCCATCGTGTCCACGCTCGCGACGGTCCCCGCCGCGGACCGCGCGCACCCACTCGCAGGAGGCCAGTAGTGTCAACAGCCCACCCTCTTCTCCCCTCCGCCACCGCCCTGGTCCGGGCCGGCTGGGCGGCCGCGCTGGGGCGCGACGACTTCGGTGACGAGGACGACTTCTTCGCGGTCGGCGGCCACTCGCTGCTGGTCGCCCGGATCATGGCCGGCATCGGCAGGCGGGTCGGCACCCGCCTGCCGCTGCGGATGTTCTTCGACCACCCGACCGTCTCCGACCTCGCCGGAGCGCTCACGGCCCGGGGGCTCGTCCCCGGCGAGGACCGCGAGGAGAAGGGGGCCGGCGCGTCATGACCGGACCGGACCGCCTCCTGCCCCCGCCGCAGTGGTTCGCCACCGGCCGCCCTTTCCCCGACACCGCGACCGTCCCCGACCTGCTGCGGGCCGCCGCCCGGGCCCACCCCGACCGGCCCGCCCTGGTGGCGAGCGACGGCACAGCCCTGACCCACGGCGAACTCGACGCCTGGACGGACCGGCTGGCCCGACTGCTGGCCGAGCGCGGCATCGGCCGCGGCTCGTACGTGGCGCTGTACGCCGACCGCACCCCGTCGGCCGCCGCCTCCCTGGTGGCGGTGCTCAAAGCCGGTGCCGCGTACGTGCCGATCGACCCGGCCTGGCCCCGGGCCCGCGCCCTCGAACTCCTCACCGACCTCGGCGTGAGCTGCGTCGTCGCCGGCCGCGCCCGCCTCAAGGCCGTCCAGGAACTGCGCTGGGACGCGCCCTCGGTGCGCGAGGTGATCTGCCCCGAGATCACCGCGAAGGACACCTGGGCCGAGGTGCTGGACCGCGAGATGGTCGAGGAGTTCTTCGACTTCCTCTCCGGCGAGCCCGACCCGCTGGAGGCGGCCGGCTTCAACCTCCGCCGCTCCGAACGCCCCTACCGGCCGGGCGACGTGACCGGCTACCGCGACCACGTCGGGCGGCTGGGCCGCGAGGCGGCCGGCGAGGGCGCCCGGATCCTGGAGGTCGGCTGCGGGTCCGGCCTGATCACGGAGGCGCTGGCGCCCACCGCCGCCCGCTACGTGGCGGTCGACCCGTCCTCGGTGGCCGTCGACCGCAACCTGGCCGCGGCGGCCGCGGGCGGCTACGCGGCGGAAGGCGCGGTCTGCTACGCCCACGAGGTGCCGCAGGCCGTGTCCGGAACCTTCGACCTGGCGATCATGGCGAGCACCGTCCAGTTCCTCCCGGACCTGGACTACTTCCTGGAGACCCTCCGGGGCCTGCTGCCGATGCTCCGCCCCGGCGGCACCCTGCTGCTGGCCGACCTCATCGACCCCGGCCTGGAGGCCCACGCGGGCCTGCGGATCCCGCCCGCCCTGCTGGAGCGGCTCCCGCAGCTGCTGCCGCCGGTCGCCGGGGTCGAGGTGCGCCGCCGCCGCGCGGAGGACTTCGCCGGCGAACTCTCCCACCGCTACGACGCGTTCATCACCGTGGGGGAGGGCACGGCACCCGCCGTGCGGCCCGGCCGGGTGTGGACCGGCGCCGACATCGAGGCCAGGCCCGCCGGAGCGCTGCCGCCCGGCACCGTCACCGCGGACGACCTCGGGTACGCCGTGTTCACGTCCGGCTCCACCGGCAAGCCCAAGGGCGTCATGGTCCAGCACCGCCCGGTCGTCAACCTGATCGACTGGCTGAACCGGACCTGGGCGGTCGGGCCGGGGGACCGCATCCTCGCGGTCGCCTCCTTCTGCTTCGACCTGTCCGTCTACGACCTCTTCGGGGTGCTCGCGGCGGGCGGCTCGGTGCACCTGGCGACCCAGCCCGAGATCGCCGAACCCGAGGTCCTGATCGACCTCCTGGAGGCCGAGCCGATCACCCTGTGGGACTCGGCACCGGCCGCGCTCGCGATGCTCACCCCCTTCCTCGACGGACGGCCCGCCGACGGCCTCCCCGCCGAGGCGCGCGGCTCGCTGCGCCTGGTGCTGCTGAGCGGCGACTGGGTGCCGCTCACGCTCCCCGACGAGATCCGCACGGCCTTCCCCCGCGCCGAGGTCGTGGCCCTCGGCGGTGCCACCGAGTGCACGGTCTGGTCCAACGCCTTCCCGGTGGGCGAGGTGGACCCGGCCTGGCCGAGCATCCCGTACGGCCGTCCGATGGCCAACGCCCGCTACCACGTCCTGGACGCCGCCCTGCGGCCCCTGCCCGTGGGGGAGCCGGGCGACCTCTACATCGCCGGGGCCTGCGTCGCGGCGGGCTACGCGGGCCGGGCCGCGCTGACCGCCGCGTCCTTCCGTCCCGAACCCGGCTCGCCGGAGCCCGGCGGGCGGATGTACCGCACCGGCGACCGCGCCCGCTGGCTGGCCGACGGCAACCTGGAGTTCCTCGGCCGGCTGGACGAGCAGGTGAAGGTGCGCGGCCACCGGATCGAACTCGGCGAGGTCCAGCACGCCCTGCACCAGTGCCCGGGGGTGCGCGCGGCGCTCGTCACCACGGTGGACCAGCCCGGCGGCCGGGACCTGGTCGCCTTCTACGTGCCGGCGGCCGACGGGCCGGCTCCCGAGGAGGCCAGGGCGCACCTCCTCGCCCGGCTGCCCGCGCACCTGGTGCCCGCGCGGGTGCTGGCGGTGGACGCGTTCCCGGTGCGCGACACCGGCAAGGTGGACCGGGCGGCGCTGCTGCGGCTGCTCTGACGCCTTGAGCGGGAACGCCGGAACGGGCGGTGGCGGGAGATCCCCCACCCCGCCCGTTCCGTCGTGCGGGGCCCGTCAGAACGCCGCCCCGGCCGGCCGGGGCTCGCCCATGAAGTGGACGATCTCCTCGTGGTTCGTGGAGCGCACCGCGTTCAGCGCGCCGCTGCGGTAGTAGAGGTCCAGGCAGGTCGGGTCCGGGCCGAGGTCCGGCTCCTGCCCGGCCCGCATCAGGGCCAGTGCCGCCGGGACGTTGTGGCTGAACGTCACCCCGGCCCGCCGGAAGTAGCCGCGGCCCGCCACCTCCTCGACCAGCGCCTCCTGGTCCGCCACGACCGGCTGGGTCAGCAGGTCGTAGCGGAACACCTCGTCCAGGAACGCCCGGTGCTCCGCGCCGAGCCGGGGGCTCACCGCCTCGTCCCACCAGCGTTCGAGCGCCGTGCGGCCCGCCTGCTCGGTGAACAGGTAGCCGATCGCCGCCGCGTAGGCGGGGGCGCCGCCGCCGTGCGCCCGCGCGGCCGCCTCGCGCAGCGGCGCGGCCTCGGGGGCCGGGGTGGTGTCGATCCAGTCGGCCAGGCTGTCGAGGACCTCGGACTGGGTCCACCCGGCCAGCCGCCGCAGCGGCAGCCAGCAGTGCCGCAGCACGGCGTTCTCGGCCACCACCCGCGCCCAGAACAGGAACCGCTGCATCCGGGCGTTGTCCTCGAAGGTCATGGTGCGGTGCGCCAGCACGTACTCGAAGTCGTCGTGGTCGCCGCGCAGCGCGACGATCCCGTGGACCTCCTTCTGCTCGGAGTACTCCGTGTTGGGCAGCAGCATGATCGGATAGACGGCGATCCGCGAGACGTGCTCGGCGAGTTCGTCGTAGCCGCGCAGGAATGACTCGACGGTCTCGCCCGGTGCGCCCCAGATCAGCTCGGCGTAGCAGTCCAGGCCCTCGCGCCCGAGCCACTCGACGAGCTCCCGCCAGTCGTTGACCTTCATGTTGCGCCGGCGCATCGAGTCCAGGGCGTCCGGGCTGAGCGACTGCAGGGCGAGGGTGAACGAACTGCGCAGGCCGGCCTCCTTCATCCGCCGCACGATCTCGTAGAACACCTTCGACTTGTTCTTCGCCCAGGAGGTCTCGAAGGCCCGGGGAAATCCCAGCCGGCGATTGATGGAAATGAGGTCCTCGACCAGTTCGAGGTCGATCGGCAGCATCCCGAAGTTCGCGTCGCAGGCCACCACGGTGTGCACGCCGAGTTTGCCGAAGAGTTCGAGTTCGGCGCGCAGCCGCTCGCGCGAGAAGGCCCGCACGCGCTGGCCGACGGCGCCGCCCCAGTAGCAGAAGGCGCATTTGTACGGGCAGCCCCGGTTGGTCTCGATCAGGGCGACGTCGTAACGGAAGTTCCCGGCCTCGTCGAGCAGGTCGATCGCGCCGGTCAGGAAGGGCGAGGGAATGATGTCGAGGTTCTCGATCCGGGGCCGGTCCGGCGTGGTCACGACGGTGCCGTCGGGGCGCCGGAAGGATATTCCGGCGATGTCGTCGAGCTCGTGCCGGGAGCGGCCGTCGCGGCGGGCCCTGACCAGCTCGGGGAAGGTCAGCTCGCCCTCGCCGTTGACGATCACGTCGACCTCCGGGTGGAGCCGGAACACCCGCTCCGCCTGGCCGCTGACGTGCGTGCCGCCGAACACCGTCCAGCCGTCGGGCTGCAGTTGGCGGTAGGTCGCGGCGAGCGCCCCGAAGGCCCGCACGTTCCAGCCCAGGACGGAGAAGCCGACGAGGTCGGGGAGCTCCTCGCGGAACAGCCGGTGGGCCATCTCCCCGTGCGTCACGCGGCCCCGGAAGTTGCAGATCTCGACCGCCGTCCCGGACCGGAGTCCGGGGTCCTCCAGAATCATCGCCTTCAGGTATCCGGAGGCCAGCGGCATGGATTCCAGCGGCATGTCCCAGACGCCCTGCTGAACGAGTGCCACCCTGAGCTGAGGACCATGCATTCAGCGCTCCAATTCTCCACGTCGAATGGTTCGGGAGAAAGTCTGACGGTCCACGGAGGAAGGGTAAAGCGGCGTTTGACCGGAACGCGGACAGCGGGCGCCGGAAATGCCTATCATGCCGTCCATGGCAAAATATCGATGGCTGGTGGAGATATCCGGGCAGGACTCCGCCGCGACGGTGCTGTACGCGTTCCCGCACGCCGGTGCGGGCGCCGCCGCGGTCAAGCCGCTGTGCCGGGGACTGGGCGACGCCTGCCGGGCGGTGGCGGTGCGGCTGCCCGGGCGCGAGTCGCGGATGGACGAGGAGCCGTACACCGAGCTCGGCCCCCTGTGCGACGGCCTCGCCGAGCAGGTCGCCGCGCACGCCGACGGGCGCCGGGTGGTGTTCTACGGCCACTGCGGCGGCGCGGTGTTCGCCTACGAGACGGCCCGCCGGCTGCCCCCGGGGCTGCTGTCGGGGCTGGTCCTCTCGGCCCAGCAGGCGCCGGACCGGATCCCCCCGGTGCACACCTGGCGGCTGCCCGACGACGAGTTCCTGGCCCAGGTGGCGCGGGACGGCTACCTGCCCGAGGCGGTCCTCGGCCAGCCCGAGCTGCGGGAGCTGGTCCTGCCCGCGCTGCGGGCCGACTACGAGGCCATCGAGCGGCACGAGTTCGCGGTCGACCCGATCGGGGCGCCGGTGCTCGCGCTGCTCGGCGAGGCGGACCACTCGGTGGCGGAGGAGGACGTGGCGGCCTGGTCGCGCTTCACCACCGGCGGGTTCCGGCTCGGCCTGCTGCCCGGCGGGCACAACCTGCTGCTGGAGGACCCGGGCGCGGTGGCGGCCGTGCTGCGGGCCGAACTCGGCTGAGGAGCGCAGGTGGTGGGCCGGTCACGCGCGTCGGGTGCCCGCGGTGCCGCCCACCACCCGCCCGCCCAGCGTGCCCGCCGCGAAGGCCTCCCACATCGGCCGTCGCCGGGGCTTGCCGCTGGACGTGCGGCGGATCAGCCCGGACGGACCGGCCACCACCACGACCGCGGCGCCGTCGAGCCCGCGCCGCAGCCGCTCGACGGCCGTCGCCACCCAGGCCCCCTCCCGGCCCTCGACCACCGCCACGGCGGTGTCGACGCCGTCGAGGGCGCCCAGCAGCACGGCCGGCCGGCGGTGCCGCAGTTCCGCGACGCCCGCCAGCACCGCCTCCAGGTCCTCGGCGAAGACGGTGCGGGCCCGCTGCTTCAGGCTGTCCCCGAGGCGGCCGAGGACGTAGAGCCGGCCCTCGTGCAGGAAGCCGCTGTCCCCGGTGCGGAGCCCGGTGGGGTCGAAGGAGGCGGCTCCGAGGTAGCCGTCGGCGATCGAGGACCCGGCACAGACGATCTCGCCGACCCGGCCCGGCGGCAGCTCCTCGCCCCGGTGGTCGACGATGCGGATCCGGCCGTCCGGCAGCAGCGGGCTTCCGCAGCCGACGAGTTCGAGGCGTCGGTCCGGCGGGGTGCCGGGAGCGGCCGGCCGGACCGGCTCGCCCGTCCGCAGCGCGCTCCGGTCCACTCGCAGGGTGGTCGGCTCCTCGGCCAGCGGCACGCCGGTGACGGCCAGGGTGGCCTCGGCGAGTCCGTAGGCCGGCAGCATCGACGCGGCGCGGAACCCGTGCGGCGCCAGCAGCTCCACGAAGCCGGACAGGATGGCCGGATCGATCCGCTCGGCACCGGTGATGACCGCCCGCCACCGCCCGAAGTCCAGCCCCGCCAGCGCCTCCGGCCGGACCCTGCGCAGCACGTGGGCCAGCCCGAACGCGGGCGCCGCCGTGAGTCGCGCGCCGTGCTCGCCGAAGCAGCGCAGCCAGGCGAGCGGTGAGCGGACGAAGTCCTCCGGGCGCAGTACCCACAGGTCGGCGCCGGTGGTGACCGGGGTGAGCAGGCAGCCGACGAGCCCCATGTCGTGGTGGAACGGCAGCCAGGTGGCGGTGGGGTCGTCCGGCCCCATGCGCAGCCACTGCCGGACGGCGGCCAGGTTCGCCTCCAGGGCCCGCGCGGAGACCACGACCGCGCGGGCCGGCCCGCTGGAGCCGGAGGTGAACTGGACGAGCGCGGTCGCGGGCGTCCCCACGGGAGCAGCGCCGGCGGCGCACCCGTCGGGCCACGCGGCGGCCAGGTCGAGCACGGGGGCGGCGGTGGTGGGCGGACCGAGGCCCGCCGTTTCGGCGCCGGTCAGGATCACCGCCGGTCGTAGGACGGCGAGTCGGGCCGCCAGCCCGTCGCGGTAGGCGTCTTCGTCCTGGTAGGTCGCCGGCGGCGCCAGCGGCGCGGGTACCGCTCCGCACAGCAGCGCGCCGAAGAAGGCCGCGATGAACTCCGGCCCGGAGCCGAGCACCAGGGCCACCGCCCGGCCGGGCCGCACGCCGGCCGCCCGCAGCCGCCGGGCCACCGCGTGAGCGGCGCCCGCCAGTTCGGGGTACGGGTGCCGCGTCCAGGTGCCGTCCGGCCGGAGGAAGCGGATGCCGCGGTCCGGGTCCGGTGCGTCCAGCCAGTCGAGCAGCCCGCGCGCCGTCACCGGGTGCCCGGGGCGGTGCGGGGGAGGAGCTCGTCCAGGCGGCGGGCCCCGGCGAAGACGCCGAGCAGCCGGCCGGCCGCGACCGGGTCCTCCCTCGCCTGCCGCACGGCCGAGGTCAGGTGCTCGTCCGCCCCGGTCAGCGCGGCCTGGCGGCACGCGAACTCGAACATCGCGGCGGTGCCCGCGTCCCGCCGGGCCTGGTAGCGGGCGAGGGCGCGGTCCGGCGGCAGCTTTCCGGTGAGGGCGTCGTGCAGGGCGGCGGCGAGGTTCTCGGCGTCGGTGAAGGCGTCGGAGATGCCGCGGGCGGCGATCGGGTCCTTGTGGTGGCCGGCGTCGCCGGCCAGGGCCCAGCCGGGGCCGTGCGACTGGCGGTAGTAGTTGCGCAGGCCGGCGGCGCCGCGCACCGGGCCGGCGAGGCGGGCCGCGGCGATCCGTCCGGCGGCGCCGGGGAAGCCCGCGAGCGCGTCGAGGTAGCCGCGCCGCCGGTCGCGCCCCCAGGCGCGGAACGCCTCGCGGCGCAGGCTGAGCGCGACGACGGTGCGGCCCTCGTGGGTGGGCCACATGGACAGGCCGCTGCCCGACCGGAAGTGCGCCTCGACGCCGTCCACCGCAAGCCCGGTCCAGTAGGCGTAGGCGGTCGCGGCGAGCGGGCCGCGGTCGACGAGCACGGGGGCGTCGACGGCGCGGGCGACGGTCGAGTTGCGGCCGTCGGCCCCGACCACGACCCTCGCCCGGACGGTGAACCGGCCGCCGTCCGCGGTCCCGGCGAGCACGCCGGTGACGGGACCGCCGTCCGCCTCGCGCAGCACGTCCAGCACGGTGACGCCCTCGCGCAGTTCGGCCCCGGCGGCCCGGGCCGCGTCGGCGAGCAGCCGGTCCAGGACGGTGCGGCGCGGCGCGTAGGTGACGGCCGGGCCGGTGGCCGCGTCGTCGGAGGTCGGCGCGCCGCTCAGGGCGAGACCGCCGAAGTCCAGGCTGATCCGCTCCAGGGGCGGGCAGCCGGTGCCGGCGAGGGCGTCCAACAGGCCCCAGCGGGCGAGCCGTTCGATCCCGGGCCGCTGCACCCAGTGGGTGGACATGGTGTCGCTGGGGAAGCGGTCGCGCTCCAGCACCAGGACCCGGTGGCCCTGCCGGGCGAGCAGCATGGCCAGCGGGGAGCCCGTGCAGCGGGCGCCGACCACGACCACGTCGACCTCGGTTCCGGGGGACGGCGGCTGCGCCGCGGCGGTGTTCAACTGACGCTCGTCCGCGCTTGAACCGGCCCGGCGGCCCGCGGTGCGTCGCCCCGCTGGAGGCTGTCGGCCAGCGACTGGAGGATCCCGGCGCAGCCGTGGCTCAGCTCGACCACCGACACCAGGCAGTGCGCGGGCAGGCGTTGGGCGATCTCCTGCTGCTCGCGGACCACCGCGTGGCAGGCGTCGAACATCCGCAGCAGCGTGCGGCCCGTCTCGTTGAAGCGCAGGGACGGGTCCTTGCGCAGCCGGTCGAACAGCCCGGCCAACTCGGCCGGGGACTTGGGCTCCTGGCGCTGCGCCGCGGGCTCGCGCGGCGGTGCGTTCCGCTCGGCGCCGCCGCCGCGGCGCCGGGCCGGCACCGGGTCCTCGCCGCGGCGCAGCCGGTCGCGGACGTCGGCCGCGGTGGCCGGGGAGATGCCGGCCTCCCTGGCTATCTGGCGCAGCGAGGCCTGGGGGTTGCTGGCGATCAGTTCGACGGCGCGTTCCCGCCCCTGGGAGCAGTCCAGCGGCCGGGAGCGGCCGTCGCGGCCGATCCGGCTGGTGAGCTTGGGCAGGTGGGAGACCTGCTCCTGGCGCAGCTCGGCGACCTTCTTGGCGGACAGCCCGGCGACGGAGGCGACCATCCGGTCCGACCAGGCGGGGTGGGTGGCGAAGATCCGCCGGGCCGCCGAGCTGCGGTCGGCCAGCGAGAGCGGCAGCCCGTGCTTGATGTTGGCGGCCACCGAGAGCAGGAAGACGTCGGCCTCGCTGCCCTGGAAGAAGCGGACCTCGATCTCCTGCTGGCCGCGCAGCTCCGCGGCCCGCAGCCGGTGCATGCCGTCGACCACCCGCATCGACGGCTGGTGCACCAGGATCGGCGGGTGGGTGGCGTCGGAGGCGGCGAGCAGCCGCACGTGCTCGCCGTCCTCGCCCTCCAGTCTGGGCGAGTCGGCGTCGAGGAGCACCCGGATCGGCACGACGGTGACGGCGGACCGCTGCAGCTTGTCGTGCCGGAGCGACAACAGCAGTGAGGTGGGATCGCCGACGTGACAGAAAGGCTGAGTCGTGCTCATCTCGACGCTACTCCCCGTGTGTGACGGAACCGTTGTCCGGGAACGCGCGCCTGGGTCGGCTCAGGCGGTAACGTTCCCGAAGTCGTTGAGGTTCAGCGGATTTTCCAATTTCTGGGGCGACCCGTGGATCGGCGCCCGCCGAGCGTCCGCATCCCGTTGTCGCCCCCCGTCAATGTTCCTGACAATGCGTGATTTAGCTGCGAACAGTCAAGGGCTCCGACGGCCCCGGGACAATTCCCGGCCCCGGGTGTGAGGCGGGCCGCGGCCGGGTAGGCAATCCTGTTCCCGGGCGCCGGGGGCGCCGGCGGCGGACGAATCAACGGAAAGCTTCGGTCAATTCCAAAGCGACGTCGGCGTGGTTCGCGCCGATCGGGTGCGCGGTGTGCTCGCGGCCGTGGGGCGCCGCCGGGGCGGCGGGCGCGCGGCCCGGTCCGTCGCGCCCGGAGTGGGCCTCAAGCGCCCTGCGGGACGTCAGGATGCCCGTGTGACAGGGCTGGTGGCGGAATCCCGCCACTGGCGTCGATCCGCCGCCGAAGCGTCGGGATCCGGCCGGGGCGGCCCGGCGCCCGTACATGGCCGGCTGCGAATGTGCGTGCGAATCCTCATGAGAATGCGCGCACGGCGGAGGGTGGCGGTGTGCAGGCCGCGCGCATCCGCGGCCGGGTGTACGTGCGGATGCGTGTGCGAATAGCGGGTGCTCGGCCACCGTCGACTTCCCCGGGAAATCCGCCTAGGGTGCGAAGCGGGTCGAACTCCGGCCGTTCCGTTCGAGTTCATCCATTGATTTCCCGCGCTATTCCACGGCGTGAATCCTCGAAATGTCCTCAGGGAGCAGCATGGTCCTGCACGTGCGGCATGTCGGTCTGGGCGTACCGGATCTCCGGAGCGCCGCGGAATTCTACGAGAATCGCTGGCAACTGGAGGTCGTCGAACGCGACGGCGACCGGATCTATTTCGGTGCGGGCTGCCCCGAGAGCCACGTGCTCCGGCTGCGCGCCACCGACGAGCCGAGGGTCGACCTGATCGCGCTCGCGGCCGAGTCGGCGGCCGAGGTGGACCGCGTCGCCGCGCGGGTGGCCGCCCACCCGCGCGGCCGGCTGCTCGGCGAGCCCGGCCCGCGCCAGGACCTCGGCGGGGGCCACGCGGTGCGGTTCCTGGACTGCGACGGCCGGACGGTCGAGGTCTCCGCCGACGTGGCGGGGCGGGTGTTCACACCCGTGACCGCGAGCGAGACCCGCCCGAAGGGGATTGGCCACGTCGTGCTCAACACGCCCGATATCCAGGTGGCGCGCGAGTTCTACGAGACGGTCATGGGATTCCGGGTGACCGACTGGGTCGAGGACGTGATGTGCTTTCTGCGCACCGGCCCGGTGCACCACACCATCGCCTTCACCCGCGCCCCGCACACCTCGCTCAACCACGTGGCTTTCGAGGTCCGCGGACTCGACGAGTTCATGCGGGCCACCGGCGCGCTGATGCGCTCGGGCATTGCCCCGGTCTGGGGGCCGGGACGGCACGGCGTCGGGCAGAACACCTTCTCCTATTTCCAGGAGCCGTCCTCCGGTTTCGTACTGGAGTACACCACCGCCGCCCAGGTGATCGACGAGGAGCACGGCTGGACCCCGAAGGTCTATCCGGCCAACGCCCAGACCACCGACGTCTGGGGCACCGCCAACGCGCGCGACGAACTCGTCTCCGCGACCCTGATCGGCCGCCCCGACCCCGGCACCTGGACGCCCCCACCGGTGTGACGGCACGCCCGCGGGGCCGGGCGCTCCTGCGGCGCCCGGCCCCACGGCGGTGCTCCCGCACCCGTCAGCGCACGTCCAGGCCGCCGTCCGGGCGGAGCACCTCGCCCGTCATCCCGTGCGCGTCGTCCGAGGCCAGGAAGCGGTACAGCGGCGCCAGTTGCGCGGGCGTCAGCACCACGCGCAGCGGATTGAAGTCCCGGATCACCGCGCTGATCCCGTCCGGATCGCCGAACACCTCCGCGGACCCCTCCGGCCCCACCGCCGCGCGCAGCCCCGTCACCACGCCGCCCGGGGCCACCGCGTTCACCCGCACCCGGGGCGCGAGGTCCGCCGCCAGGTGCCGGACCAGCCCGACCGCGGCGTGCTTGGCCATCGCGTAGGCGACCCCCGAACCGTTGCCGCGCACCACGTACGAGGCGTCGGACAGCGTGAACACCATCGCGCCGCGCCGCTCCAGCAGCGGCTCCGCCGCCGCCCGGGCCGCCAGCAGGTAGCCCACCGCGTCCACGTCCAGCACCCGCCGCGCCAGCTCGGCCAGTTCGGCGGCCGGCCGGTCGCGCAGCCCGACCCCGCCGTCGTGGATCCCGGCGTTGCCCACCAGCACGTCCAGCCCGCCGTGCGCCTCCACCGCGGTGCGCACCGCCCGCTCGTTGTCCGCCGCGCTGCGCACGTCTCCGAGCACCAGGGCGACCCCGTCGGGCAGCGGCTCCCGGGGCTCCTCCCGGTCCAGCACCACCACCCGGTGCCCGTGTCGCACCAGGTCCTCCACCACCGCCCGCCCGATGCCCGAGACCCCACCGGTCACCAGGGCCACCCGGACCCCACTCTGCTGTCCCACCACGGAGAACTCCCCAGGTCCGCACCGATCCGACCCGGCAACGAGTACACCGCCCCCGCACCCGCCCACCACCCCCGCCCCCGAACGCCCCACCCGCGTTCAACCGCTCCCCGTCGGCACTCGAACACCCTGCCCACCCCGAGCCGTTGATCCGCCCCCGGCCGGCCCGTTAGCCTCGGGTGGGCCGTGTTCGTTCGCCAGGACCGCCGGCTGCTCCGGCGATCGATCGCTGACCGGCGTGGGCGGGATCGGGTCAGGTGCGCGCCCCGCGGGGGACGACGAAGTCGCGGAGGCGGGCCGAGTCCAACTCGTCCCACCCACCGACGATTTCCAGTACCGCGAGGCCGCTGGTCGGGTACTTCTCCCGGACGCGGTCGAGGGCCTCGCCGCCCGGGTCGGCGGCGAGGTCGAGGATCAGGTCCTCCAGGGCCGGGTTGTGGCCGACGAGGAGGACGGTCATCGCGTCGCGGGGCTGTTCCCGCAGGACCTCGACGAGGTCGTCGGCGTCCGCGGTGTACACCCGGGGGTCGACCGTCGCGGAGGGCGCACCCGGCAGCTCGGCGGCCGCCAGGTCCCACGTCTCGCGCGCCCGCCGCGCCGGCGAGCACACCACCGCGTCCGGCAGCAGCCCCCGGTCGCGCAGCCACCGGCCGGCCTCGGGCGCGTCGCGCCGCCCGCGCGGGCCCAGCGGGCGCTTCTCGTCGGGCACGCCCGCCGGCCACGCGGACTTCGCGTGGCGCAGCACGATCAGCGTTCGGGGCGGCGGGGGCGTGGTCGTGTCGCTCATGCCTCCACGCTGCCACAGACCGGCCCGGCGCGACCCTCGGCTACGGGCGGATCCAGCAGTAGAGTTGCTGCTCCCGCGCGACGGCCCGCCGCGCGAGCTCGTCACCGTCGGCGGCGTAGTAGCCGAAGAGAACACCCATGTGCGCGATCATGGCACCCGGCACCGACAGTGCTCTCCGCAGGCGGCTGGTCGGCCCGCGGAGAGCACCCTGTCGATCGCTGGTCCGTCAGACCGGGAGGGACCAGTACTGGTTGGCCTGGTGGCTGCCGCAGGTCCAGAGTTCCAGTGCGGTGCCGGGGGCGGTGGCGCCGCCCGTCACGTCGAGGCAGAGGCCGGAGTCGGTGAGGGTGCCGTCCGGGGCCGGGGTCCACTGCTGGAGGGCGCTGCCGGTGCAGGTGGCGAGCACCGCCCGGCTGCCGGCCGACGGGCCGGTGGCGGTGAGGCACTTGCCGAGGGTGCGGACGGTGCCGTCGGCGGTCCTGGTCCAGCGCTGGTTGGCGTTGCCGGTGCAGTCGTAGAGGATCACCGGGGTGCCGTCCGCGGTGCCGCTGGCGGTGTCGTCCATGCACTTGGCGCCGTTGCCGGTGACCTGGCCGGTCGGCACGGCGGGGGCGCAGCCGGTGCCGGGGGTGAGCCGCCAGACGGCGGTGCCGTGGGCCGGGACGGTCTGGCTCAGGGCGGTGGAGACGGCCGAAGTCCGGCCGGTCCAGAGGTCCTTGGCCGTCGCCGTGCAGCCGGGCAGGCCGATGGTCGCCAGCGGGACGGTGAGGGCCTGCGCGCTGTCCGAGCGGTTCAGCACCGCGACCGCGCGGTCCCCGCCGGCCAGCGGCCGGGCCAGCACGTCGGCGGCGGAGGTGCTGGACACCACGCCCGCCTGCCGGCCGAGCGGGTCCTGGTCGACGGCGATCAGGTCGGTGTTGCCGAGCGCGCCCAGCCCCGCGGGGGTGAGCTGGGAGACGTCGGAGGAGAGGATCAGCGGGGCGGCCGTCATCGACCACAGGGCGACCTGGCTGCGCGCCTCGTCGTCGGTCAGGCCGCCGTCGCCGGCGATGAGGAAGTCGGGGTCGTTCCAGTTGCCGGGGGAGGCGAAGGAGCCGATCCAGCGGTTGTAGCCGTAGTTGCCGAGCACGCTGGACCAGCGGCTCGCGGCGGGGTGGGCGGCGTCGTAGGTCGCGATGTCGTAGCCCTCGCGCCAGAGCTGGCCGTCCTGGCCGACCCAGGAGAGCACGTCGTACCAGTTCCGGTCGCCCCACTCGCCGCTCTGGAAGTAGGCGGGCGCGGACTCGGAGAACACGATGTCGCGGCCGGTGGACCGGAGGGCGGCGGACTGGGCGTCGTACGCCTGGCGGTAGGCCTGTTCCTGGGTCTGGCCGGCGGCGACCCGGAGGTTGCAGCCGTCCAGCTTGAGGTAGTCGACGCCCCACGCGGCGAAGGTGGCGGCGTCCTGCGCGAAGTGGTCGGGTTCGCCGTTCGCGCCGGTGCCGCTGCCGGGGTAGCCGCCGCAGGTGCTGGAGCCGGCGTCCTCGTAGATGCCGAACCCGAGGCCGCGGGTGTGGAGGTAGGAGCCGAGCCAGGCCATGCCGTGGGGGAACTTGGCCGGATCGGCGGTGAGGCTGCCGCTCGCGTCCCGGGCGGTGGACATCCAGCAGTCGTCCACGGTGACGGTGGTGTAGCCCTTGGCGGCGAGGCCGGTGGAGACCAGGGCGTCCGCGTTGGCGGTGACGGTCCGTTCGTCGATGCCGCACTGGTAGTGGGCCCAGTCGTTCCAGCCCATCGGCGGGGTGACGGCGAGCGCCCGGCCGGCGCCGGCGCCGGAGGTGGAGGTGGCGGTGGGGGTGGAGGTGGCGGTGGGGGAGGCGTGGGAGGTCGTGGCGGTCAACGGCAGGGCGAGCAGCGCGGCTGACAGTGCGCCGGCCGCGAGTCTGCGCCGGGACGTGCGGAAGGGCCTGCGGAAGGCCGTCCGGAAGGACGTGCGTAAGGGTTGCATGGCGGACTCCTGGCGTCGGGGGCTGTGGAGGAGTGCGCAACCAGTGCACTGTGCCTGCTCATTGACGTCAATAAGAGCGACAGAATTTGCAACTATGAGCATTTACAGTGCAAGTGGCGACAGGCTCCTGCAGGGCGGGAGTCGCCACCCGTTACAGTGGATCTTGTACGGAGCATGCGGGGAGGCGTTCCCCGAACCCACGGGGAGGGCCCTCACGATGACCGTCGCCGTCTGGGAGGCCGTACGCCGGCGCCCCGACCGCTTCCTCCGGTCCCTGTGGCCGCTGCGCGCATGGGCGTTCCTGCTGAGCGGCACGGTCCTCGGTGTCCTGCTGCTCGTCGTCCTCGCGCTGCTGCTGGCCGTGGGGCTGGGGCTGTCCGTGGTCGGGGTGGGCCTGCTGGTCCTGGCGGCCGTCCCGGTGGTGGGGATCCCGGTGGCCGCCCTGGAGCGCCGCCGGATGCGGATCGTGGAGCCGGTGCCGCTGCCCGACCCGCACGCCTCGCTCCCCGGGGCCGGCGCGTGGCCGTGGCTGCGGACCCGGCTCAAGGAGCGCGCCACCTGGCGGGAGCTGTCCTACACCCTGCTGCACGCCGTCGTGTTCACGGCGGCGGGCCTCGGCTTCACCGCCCTCCTCGCGTTCTCGGCGATGTTGCTGGTCACCCCGGTGATCGTGTGGGCGATCGCCCCCGACACGGTGATGCTGATCCCTGGGCGGTCGATCTCCGACCCGGTCGGCGGCCTGCCCGGCACGGCGGCGGGGCTCGTCGGCCTGGTGCTGGCCGCGTACGCGGGCGGGCTGCTCGCCGGGGCGCAGGTCAAGGCGGCCCAACTCCTCCTCTCCGCCCGGGAGGAGGACCTCGGCAGGCGGATCATCGAGCTGACCCGCTCCCGGGCCCGGCTGGTCGACGCGTTCGAGGCCGAGCGGCGGCGCATCGAGCGCGATCTGCACGACGGCGCCCAGCAGCAGCTCGTCGCCCTGACCATGACCCTGGGACTGGCCGAACTGGAGCTGCGCGGGCAGGAGTCCGCCGCGCTGCCGCTGATCGCCCGGGCCCGCGGGGAGGCCCGCCAGGCGCTGGAGCAGCTGCGCAGCCTGGTCCGTGACATCCACCCGCAGGTGCTGACCGACCACGGCCTGGCGGCGGCCGTGGAGGAACTCGCCCTGCGCAACCCCGTTCCCGTCGCGGTCGACATCGACCTGCCGCGCCGGCTGCCCGCCCCGGTGGAGAGCACGGCGTACTTCACCGTCACCGAGGCCCTGGCCAACGCGGCCAAGCACAGCGGCGCCGCGGCGGTCACCGTCCACGGCCGCCTGGTGGGCGACCGGCTCGTCCTGGAGGTCGGCGACGACGGACGCGGCGGCGCCGACCCGTCCGCCGGGTCCGGGCTGCAAGGCCTGGCCGACCGGGTGGCGATCCTGAAGGGGAGGCTCATCGTGACCAGTCCCGTCGGCGGACCGACCCGGCTGCGGGTGGAGGTGCCGTGCTCCGCGTAGTGCTCGCCGAGGACGCCGTCCTGCTCCGGGCCGGGCTGGTGGAGGTGCTCACCCGGGTGGGCCACGAGGTGGTGGCCGCCGTCGGCGACGCCGCCGAGCTGGCGCGCGCGGTGGACGCGGACCGTCCCGACGTCGTCCTCACCGACGTCCGGATGCCGCCGGACTTCCGCGACGAGGGGCTGCGCGCCGCACTGGAGCTGCGCGCCAGGCACCCCGGCCTGCCGGTGCTGGTGCTCTCCCAGTACGTGGCGACCGCCTACGCCAAGCAGCTGTTCACCGGCCCGGCGGCGGACGGGGGCGGCCTCGGCTACCTGCTCAAGGACCGGGTCGGGGAGGTCGCCGAGTTCCTCGACGCGCTGGACCGCGTCGCCGGCGGGCAGACCGTCGTCGACCCGGAGGTGATCCGGGTGCTGCTGAAGGCCTCCGACGCGCCGCTGCAGCGGCTGACACCGCGCGAGCGCGAGGTGCTCGGGCTGATGGCGGAGGGCCTCAACAACCAGGCCGTGGCCCGGCGGCTGACGGTCACCGAGGCGTCCGTGGTCAAGCACGCGAGCAACATCTTCATGAAGCTCGATGTCGACCCGAGCGAGGGGAACCGGCGGGTGCTCGCCGTCCTTGCCTACCTGCGAGGACACGGCCAGTGACGGTGATCGGCAGGTCCGGGTCCAGCAAGCGGCTCAGCCGCTGCGCCGAGCCCTCCCAGGTCCAGTGCCGGGCCACCCACTCCCGGCTCGCCGCGCCGCGTCGCTCCCGCTCCTGCGGCGAGGTCAGCGTCTCGGCGAGGGCCGCGGCGACGGCGGCCGGGGAGCGGCCGTCGACCACCCGGCCGGTGACGCCGTCCAGGACCGTGTCTGGGGCACCGCCGGAGTCGCCGACGACGACCGGCAGCCCGGCGGCGGACGCCTCCAGGAAGACGATGCCCAGGCCCTCCGCCTCCAGCCCGGCCCTCCGGGTGCGGCAGGGCATGGCGAACACGTCGGCGGCGGCGTAGTAGCCGGCGGTCGCGGCGTGGTCGAGCCCGCCGGTGAACACCACCCTCCCCGGCGCGCACCGTGCGGCGAGCCGGCGCAGCCGGGTCGCGTCCGGCCCCTGGCCGACGATCACGAGGACCGCGTCCGGCACCCGCCGCAGGATCGCGGGCATCGCCCTGATCAGCACGTCCTGCCCCTTGCGGGGCACCAGCCGCGCGACGCACAGGATCACGTTGCGGCCCGCGAGCCGGTGCCGCGCGCGTATCCGCTCGGCGCCCTCGTCGTCCGGGTGGGCGGGTCGGAAGGCCTCGGCGTCGACGCCCGGAACGAGCCGCTCCAGGCGGGCGTGCGGGCCGAGGGCGGGGGCGATGCGGCTGCGGGTGTACTCGCCGAGGTAGGTCACGACGTCGACGTGGTCACCGACGTGGCGCAGCAGGCGCCGCGCCCCCGGTGTGCGGGCCCACCAGATCTCGTGGCCGTGCGTGGTGGCCACCGTCCGGCGGATGCCGCCGCGCCGCAGGTCGCGGGCCATGGCGGCGAGCGGGGCGGCGGCCCCGAACCACACCCGGTCCGCGTCGTGCTCCCGGGCGATGGCCAGGGCCCGCCGGGTGACGCGCGGGGTGGGCAGCAGCATGCGCGAGGGGTCCCGTACGACGGGGAAGGGCAGCGTGGCGTCGTACCGGTCCGCGCCGGGTTCGCGCGAGGTGTACACCACCACGTCGTGGCCGGGCATCCGCATCGCCATCGCGTGGACGAAGGTCTCGATGCCGCCCTGGCGGGGCGGGAAGTCGTTGGTGACGATCAGGGTGGTCATGCGGGGACGTCCTTGAGTGCGGCGGGGAGTACCCGCGTGCCGGAGGCGAGGGCGGGCGCGGAGAGCGGACGGGCGGGCGCGGCGGCCCGCGCCCAGCAGGCGAGCAGCACCGGCAGGGCGAGGTAGCCGAAACGTCCGGCGGGGGCGAGCAGGAACGCGGCGGAGAGCCCGAGGGCGAGCCGATCGGCCGCGCCCACCAGGTGGCCGGGCGGCCGCAGCACGAGCGAGACACCGATCGCGAGTCCGGCGGCCAGCAGCAGGCCGACGGCCGCGTACCAGCCGGCCGGCCCCAGGTCGGCGAGCAGCCGCCCGGGGAGCGGACTGCTCGCCGGGGTCGCGAACTCCCCGCGGCCCGTGGGGAAGGCGAAGACCTGCTCGGCCATGGCCCGTGGGGAGAGCAGGACTCCGGGCAGGACGGCCACGGCCGTTCCGGCCAGCGCGGTGACGGCGCCGCGGACGGCGGCCCGCAGCCCGGCCCGGTGGGCGAGCAGCGCGAACACGACGCAAACGGCGGGCCAGGCCGTCCACTTCATCGAGCACGCGGCGGCCAGGGCCAGCCCGGCCGCGACCGGGCGATTCCGGGACGCGAACGCGAGGGCCAGGCACAGCAGCCCGGCGAGGGGCAGGTCCACACCGCTGACGGCGAGGGGCAGGGCGATCACCGGGGAGGCGACGAGGGCCCCGAGGACGGCCCGGGACCCACCGCCCGTCCCCGGCGTGACGGCGCGCGATGTACCGCCCGTCGCCGGTGTGACGGTCCGGGACGTACCGCCCGTCTCCGGTGTGACGGTCCGGGACGTACCGCCCGTCTCCGGTGTGACGGTCCGGGACGTACCGCCCGTCTCCGGTGTGACGGTCCGGGACGCACCGCCCGTCCCCGGCGTGACAGCCCGGGACGCACCGCCCGTCCCCGGTGTGACGACCCGTCCGCCTGCCCACAGGCAGCCGAGCAGCACCACCGCGCACCACGGCCGGGCGTCGCCGAGCACGCGGGCGACCGGCCCGTCGCCGCCGAGGACCGCCCTCGGGAGCCCCAGCAGGGCCATGCCGGGCAGGTACGGGGTCACCTCCACGACCGAGCGCGGATCGTCGAGGTACGGCGTCGCGTGCTCCACGAGGAGCCGCCCGGAACGTTCGATCACCTCGACCTCGCTCTGCGCCGCGCCGGTCGCCAGCAGGTACAGCAGTGGCGCGACCACGGCCCCGGCCAGCGCCGCACCCACCGCGACGGCACGGGTCCGGTTCCGGTCCGGTCCGGTGGAGACGGCGGCCGCCACGAGGTAGCCGGCCGCGCCGAGCGCGCCCCAGACCCGGTGGGTGTCCAGGGCGGAGACGGCGGCGACGGCCGCCGCCCACCCGGCGGCGGCGAGCCAGCCGACCGTCCACAACAGCCGTCGGTTCCACCGGAGATGGGGTTTGACCTGGGGAATCAGCACCCGTCCATTCCACCGAGCCGGAGCCCGGCGGTCATGACGGCCAGGTGGAGACCTGACGGTCGGGTTTTCCCTACCGCATGTCCCTACCGCACGTCCCTACCGCACGTCCCTGCCGGGGTTCGCGGCTCCAGCCCTCCGGGCCGGCATCCCCAAAACCCTGTGTGCACGTCAACACGCTCCGTACACTGGGCCGTTGCCGAGGAGCCTCGGCCGTGTCCCAGCGGAGGTGACGTGTGGTTGGCGGGCAGGCGGTGCCGGACCCGGACGAGGCGTACGACCTCGCGGACTTCATCGACGCCCTCGGGCGGCTGCGGTCGTGGGCGGGCGCGCCGTCGTACCGGGAGCTGGCGAGGTCGGTGGGCCGGCTGCTGCCCGTGCCGCAGCCGGTGGCCGCGTCCACGGTGGTCGACGCCTTCCGGCCGAAGCGCCGCCGCCTGGACTTCGACCTGGTGGTCGCGATCGTCCGCGCGCTCGGCCTGCCGGACGACGAGGCCGACCGGTGGCGCCGCGCGTGCGTGCGCGTGCACGGAGAGGCCGGGGCGGGCGGACCGGACGCGGTCCTGCGCCACCTGCCCGCGGACCTCGCGACGTTCACCGGCCGCGCCCGGGAGGTGAACGCGCTCATCGCGGCCGTGCCGGACACCCCCGGGGGCGCCCCGACGGTCGTCATCTCGGCGATCGAGGGCATGGGCGGCGTCGGCAAGACCACGCTGGCCGTGCACGTCGCCCGCCGCCTCGTCGCCGCCGGGCGGTACGCCGGGATCCAGCTGTACGCGAACCTGCGCGGCTTCGACCCCGACCACCCGCCCGCGGACCCGGCCGAGCTCCTGGGCGGCTTCCTGCGCCGGCTCGGCGTCCCCCCGAAGCAGGTGCCGGACGGCCTCGACGAGCGCGCGGCGATGTACCGCGACCGGATGTCCGACCGGGACGCCCTGGTGCTGCTCGACAACGCGGCCGACGAGAAGCAGGTGCGGGCCCTGATCCCGGCGAGCCCCAGGTGCCTGGTCCTGGTCACCAGCCGGCGCAGCCTCACCGCGCTCGACGGCGCCGCGCTCTTCCCGCTCGACGTGTTCAGCCGTGACGAGGGGACGGCCCTGCTGGCGCGGATCACCGGCGCGGGACGCGTCGCCGCCGAGCCCGCGGCCGCCGGGGAGGTCGTCGAGCTGTGCGGGTACCTGCCGCTCGCCGTCGCCCTGGCCGCCGGACGCCTGCGCTCACGGCCCGCCTGGAGCCTGGCCGACCTGGCGGACGCGCTGCGCGGGCAGGCCCCGGACGCGATCGGGTCGGGCAGCAGGACGCTGCGGCCCGTCTTCGACCTCTCCTACCGCGGACTGCCGGGCCCGGCGCAGCGCGTGCTGCGCCTGCTGGGCCGCCACCCCGGCGTCGACTACACCGTCCCGGCCGTCGCGGCCATGGCGGACCTCCCGGAGCCGGACGCGGAGGCGCTGCTGGAACTGCTCCAGGACGAGCACCTGCTCCAGCAGAAGACCTACGGCCGGTACGAACTGCACGACCTGCTGCGCAGCTACGCCGCCGAGGCCGCGGCCCGGGAGCCGGGCGCCGACGGCGACGCGGCGGTGGAACGCCTCGGCCGGTGGTTCCTGCACTCCGCGTACAACGCGGCCAAGGCCGTCGACACCCCCGACCTCCCGTTCCCCACCAGGCCCAGCGAGCACGGCCCGGCGACGTTCGACTCCTACGACGAGGCGCTGGCCTGGTTCGACCGCGAGTGGCACAACCTGACCGCCGTCCAGCTCGCGGCCCGGGACCTCGGGCTCCACGACACCGTCTGGCAGCTGGCCGTCGCGCGGAAGTTCGTCGCCGCGCTGCGCAACCACCTGCCGGACTCCGCCGCCGGGCACGAGCTCGCGGTGGAGGCCGCCAGGGCGCTCGGCGACCGGGCGGTGGAGGCCCGCGTCACCGGCGGACTGGGGCTGGCGTACCGGATGCTGGGGCGGCTGGAGGACGCGGAGCGGTGCTACGGCGCGGCGAGCGCGATCCTGCGGGAACTCGGGGACTGGGTGCGGATGGGACCGCTCCTGCTCAACATCGCGGGCGTGCACCAGTTCCGCGAGGACTACCCGAAGGCCCTGGCGGTGTACGAGGAATCGCTGGAGGTGTTCGAGAAGTCCGGGGCGATCGGGGGCCGCGCGACCGCCCGGCTGAGCCTCGGCACCGTCCACCAGACGCTGGGCGACCTCGACGAGGCCGAGCGCTACTTCCTCCTCGCGCTGGAGGACAACCGGACGGTGGCCGCAGCCGTCCAGGCCGACAGCACCAAGGTCGGCAACCGGCGCGGCCTGGCCATCCTGCTCGGCCACCTGGCCACGGTGCACGGGGCCCGGGGCGAGGCCGCGCGGGCGGTCGGCGGCTACCGGGAGCAGATCGAGCTCCTGCGCTTCCTCGGCGACAAGCAGCTCCTCGCCGAAGCCGTGCGCTCATTGGGCGAGGCGCAGCTCGCGGCCGGCGACGGGACGGCGGCGCGGGAGGCGTGGACCGAGGCGCTGGCCCTCTTCGAGGACCTCGGCGACGGCGAGCAGGCCGCGGCGGTCCGGGAGCGGCTCGGGGGCGGCTGAACCCCGGGCCGGGGTGCGGAGGGCCTCCGCGCCCCGGCCGCGCGCGGGCCCGCCCCGCCGCCGGGTTCGCGGCTCACGTACGCGGCCCGGGTGGTCAGGCCGGGTGGTGGTCGGGGACGGCGTTCAGCTCGATGCCGTGTTCGAGCAGGGCCTTCATCGCGCACAGGGCGGTGGTGAAACCGCCGACGGTGTCGTTCACCCAGCGGACGGTGTCGTCCCCCGAGCCCCGGAAGCCGGTCTCGGTGGCCTCGACGAAGGTGGCCTGCGCCGTGCGCGGGGTGAACCTCAGCTCGACCGTGGTCGGCTGCTCGTAGTTGCCCCATTCGAACCGGATCAGACGTCCCTCCCGCACCTCCTGGACGCGGACGTCGGCCGATGCCCCGTAGGTCTCCCACTCCCAGCGCACCTCGGCCCCCGCGACCATCGGCCCGCTGCTCTTGCTGAACCAGAACCGGGACGTGACGGCCGGATCGGCGAAGGCCTGGAACGCCTCCGTCGCGGGCTTGCGCACCACCATGCACGCGTACGCGGCGGGGGCGTGGGTGAGCTGTCGGTTCTCCGTGGACATGATCATTCTCCTCTCCGGGGTCGCGCCGGGTGGACGTGACCCGTCAGGGCTCGTCTAGGGCGATTCCTGTTCCGCCGCTTCGGCGAGGTGTTTGATGTGCGCCAGCCGCCGGTCCCAGTCGGCGGCGAGCGAGGCCATCCACCGCGCCGTCGCGTCGAGTGCCGCGGGCCGCACCGTGTAGCGCACCTCGCGCCCGACGCGGCCACCGGTCACCAGCCCGGCGGCGTCCAGGACGGCGAGGTGTTTGACCACGGCCTGGCGCGAGACGGGAAGGTGCCGGGCGAGCGTCGTCGCGGTGGCCTGGCCCTGCGCGGCGAGCAGTTCGAGCAGCCGGCGCCGCGTCGGGTCGGCGAGGGCCGCGAGGACGGTGTCGACCGCCTCGACGGCGCCGGCGACGCCGGCGGGTTCGTCGGTCACGCGGAGGGCTGTTCGGACGACTGTTCGGACGGTTGGGCGGAGGGCTGGGCGGATGGCTGTTCGGCGCGCATCCTGAGCGCGTCGAGCTCCTGGCGCCAGCCGCCGGTGTTGTCCTCGACCGCCTTGCCGCGCAGTGCCTCGGACCCGGCCAGTTTCGCGAACCCGCTCTCGACCACGCGCAGCCGCGTCTTGCCGCCCTCCGGCGTCAGCGTGAACTCCACGAGGGTGCTGTTGTCCTCGCGCAGTTCTTCTCCGGGGAACGCGCTGGCCCAGCGGTAGGCCAGGTAGGTCGGCGGTTCGACCTTCTCCACCCGCACCGCGAAGTCGCCGTACTCCGGGTTCCTCGCCACCACCTCCTCGCCTTCCCTGGCCACGGTGCCGGGCAGGCTCGCCTTGTCGGCCACCCAGAAACCGGGCTCGGCCACCAGCGACCAGACCCGCTCAAGGGAGGCTTCGATCAGGGTTTCGCGTTCGATCCGGTCCTCGCTCATGAGGGGGCTCCCGTTCATCGGTGGCGTTGGACGCAACTCCAGAGTTGCATGCCGCCCCCCTGGGTGCAACCTGAGAGTTGCGGCTCGGTGGGGTCCGAGCCCGCCGGGCCACGGGAGGAGTCGCCCGGTCGGCCGGGAGCTCAGCGCCCCCGGCCGGCGAGGACGCGGAACGTGCGCGCGTGCGGCGGCAGCGGGCGGCCGCGCCGCCACGTGAGGCCGACGGAGCGGTAGGCGTCGGCGGCGGTGAGCGGGACCGCTTCGACCCCCGGGTGGCCGGTCGCGGCCCTGGCCGGGACGAGGGCCGTCCCCTGACCGGCGGCGACCAGGTCCAGGATCCCGGCGACGGTGTCCGCCTCCGCCGCGACGGGCGCCGTCAGGCCGGACCGGTGGAAGACGCCGCAGGTGACCTCGCGCAGCCCGACGTCCTGGCGCATGATCACGAAGCGCCCGTCGGTCAGCTCGGACAGGCCCACCCCGGTGCGTCCGGCCAGCGGGTGCCCGGGCGGGACGGCGAGCACCAGCCGCTCCTCGGCGAGCGGCAGCCAGCCGTACCCGGGCAGGGACGGCTGCGGACTCGTGACCGCGAGGTCGACCGCGCCGCCGGCCAGCAGGTCGAGCACGCCGGCCGCCGAGCCCTCGCGCACGTCGACGGCGTGGCCGGGCGCGTGCTCCCGGTAGGCCGTGAGGAGCTCCGGCAGCAGCCAGGCGCCCAACGAGTGCGCACAGGCCAGGCGCAGCGGGTCGGCCGGCGCCGGGAGCAGCGCCGAGATCCGGTCCTGTGCCGACTCCAGCTCGTCGAGCGCGCGCTGGGCGTGCCGCCGGTACACCCGGCCCGCCTGGTTGAGCCGCAGCCGGTTGCGGTCGCGGTCGAACAGGGGCGTGCCGAGGCGCCGTTCGAGCCGGACGATCGCGCGGGAGAGCGTCGGCTGGGTGGTGCCGACGAGCGCGGCCGCATCGGTGACGTGCTCGGTCTCGGCGACGGCCAGGAACCAGCGCAGCTCTTCCGCGATCATCCCGCCATTATGCGCGCGGCGCATGGTCCGCCGTCGCGGACGGCATTTCCGTTCCCCGCGGCCCTCGGCGAGGCTCGCCACCAACAGCCCGCCCCGCGACGGAGGTTCACCACCATGTCCGACCCGACCGCCCTCGGCGCCGACCAGCGCCTCGCCCTCGCCGACCGCTTCCGCCTCGGCCTCACCACGGCCGCCTGGGACCTGATCCGCTCGCTGCTCACCGACGACGTCGTGTGGACGCTGCCCGGCGACAACACCGTCTCCGGCACCGTCCGCGGCGCCGCCGCCGTGATCGAGCGGATCCGGCTGATCGCCTCGTACGGCGTGCACTTCGACTTCCGGCACACCCTGCTCAGCCGCGACAACCTCGCCCTGTCCCTGCACAACACCGCCGAGCGCGACGGGCGAGTGCTCGACGAGCACCTGGCCACGGTGTGCTTCCTGCACGGGGAGCGGATCGGCGCGATCGAGACCTACGTCTCGGACGTGCCGGGCATGAACGCGTTCTTCGTCTGACGGCGCTCTTCGCGACTTCGCACGTCGCCTGGGCAGGACACACGTCGTGGCGGCCCGGCTCCCGTCGATACGCCGGAGCGTCGCAGTGCCGCAGCGCTCGCTGCCGCGCGTGCCCGTCCCGGACCGCCTCGACGCCCTGCCCGCCGCCGGGGCGGCCGCCCTCAAGGCATACGCGAGTGGCCGCAGCGCCATGACGAAGCAGTACGACCAGGTGAACCGGCACTGGGCGGACAACGCGGCGGTGCTGCACCGGCTCCGGTCCCGGGCCCCCTCAGCCCGTCGGCTGCCAGGTGCGCGCCCACACGGCCGCCGCGGTGACGGAGACGGCGGCGATCGCGTAGAGGACGGCGTGCAGGCCGCCGGTGAAGGGGTGGGCGGTCGTGATCAGGCTGCCGAAGGCGGCGACGCCGAGGGCGGATCCGGATTGACGGGCGGTGCTGAGCGCGGCTGCGGCGATGCCCGTGCGGGCCTTGTCGACGGTGCCGAGGGCGGGGGCGGTGGCGGCCGGGGAGATGAAGCCGCCGGCCAGCCCGATCGCCACCATCGGTGCCGCCGCCTGCCAGTAGGGCGAGGTGGGGGAGGCGGCGAGCAGGGCCAGTGCCCCGGCCGCGTAGGCGCCGAAGGCCGCGCACATGGACCAGCGCGGGCCGAGCAGCCGCGCCACCCGGGCGGAGCCGAAGCCTCCGACCGCGACGGTCGCGGTGAGCGGCAGCAGCGCCAGCCCGGCCCGGAGGGGCGAATAGCCGCGCACCTGCTGGAAGTAGAGGCCGCAGACGAACAGCAGGCCGTAGAAGACCAGCGCCGAGGCCGCGGAGACGACGGCCGAGCCCGCGAAGACGCGGCTGCGGAACAGCGACAGCGGGAGCATCGGGTGCGGGCTGCGGACCTCCGCGACGACGAACGCCACGGCTGCTGCGGCGGACACCGCCAGGACGGCCAGGACCGCCACCGCGCTCCAGTCCCGCCCCTGGATGAGGGCGGCGATCGGCAGACCGAGCGCGACGGCGGCGGCCACCTGCCCGGCCACGTCCAGGCGTTGTGGCACGGGCTCTACGGCCCTCCCCGTGACGCTCCGCGCCAGCCACACCCCGGCGAGGCCGATCGGCAGGTTGACGAAGAAGACGCTGCGCCAGCCGAGCCAGGAGATCAGGCCGCCGCCGACCAGCGGCCCCGCGGCCATCGCGACGGCGCCGAGCGACATCCAGACCCCGATCGCCCGGGCCCGCGGTCCGGGCTCCGGATGGGCCTGGTCGATCAGCTTGAGCGCGGCCGGGACGAGGACGGCCGCGCCCGCGCCCTGCACCGCCCGTCCGGCGGCCAGCGCGGGGAAGGCGGCCGCCAGGCCGCAGCCGGCGGACGCGACGGTGAACAGCAACAGGCCCGCCACGTAGGCCTGTTGGGCACCCCAACGGTCTGCGAGAGTGCCGCCGGTCAGGAGCAGGGCGGCGAAGGCGAGCGTGTAGGCGTTCACCACCCACTGCAACCCGTCGACGCCGACGCCGAGACTGCCGGAGACGCCCGGCAGCGCGACGGTCACGATCGACGCGTCCAGCAGGACGACGACGTAGGCGGCTCCCGTCGCGGCGAGCACGCGTCGCCGTACGCGGACGGGCGTCGGGGGAGCGAGCGGCACGGCCAGGACTCTCCGATTCATGCCCCGACGATCGCAGCGAACCGCTTCCACGCCCGTGGAAGCGTGCCAGGGGCACAATGACCGCATGACCTCCCCCGCGCGCACCGGCGAACCCGACATCGCCCGCGTGGCGGGCCTGTTCGCCAACGGCACCCGCGCCCGCATCCTGATGGCGCTCGCCGGCGGCCGCAGCCTGCCCGCGGGCGCGCTGGCGGAGCACGCGGGCGTCACGGCCCAGGCCGCCAGCGCCCAGCTCAACCGGCTCAGCGCGGCCGGGCTGATCACCGTCCGCCAGGCGGGGCGCCACCGCTACTACGAGCTCGCCGACCGCCGGATCGCCGAACTCATGGAGGGCCTGGCCGCCCTCGCCCCGGCCCAGCCCGTGGCCCGCACGCTCCGCGCCGGCAACCGCGCCGAGGCGCTGCGGCGGGCACGCGTGTGCTTCGACCACGCCGCCGGGCGGTTCGGCGTCGCCGTCACCGAGGCACTGCTGGACAGCGGCGCACTCGTCCCCGCGGGCGGGCCGCAGGACGGGCCCGCGGACGCGGAACACCCGTACCGGCTCGGCCCGGCCGCCGTACCGGTGCTGACCGGCCTCGGGGTGCCGGAGAGCCACCTCGCCGACGACCGGCGCCGTCCGCTGCTGCGCTTCTGCGTGGACTGGACCGAGCAGCGGCACCACCTGGTCGGCCGCCTCGGCGCCGACCTCCTGGACGCCTTCACCACCGCCGGCTGGATCACCCTGGCCGCCAACACCCGCGCCCTGCGCCTGACCCCGGCCGGGGAGGAGGCGCTGGCGAGCCGGCTGTTCCGTCGGTAGTGACGGCAGCACAGCGCGTGCTGCTGTCAGACCAGCGGCCGGTAGGTGGTTTTGGGGAAGTAGTCCTCCCGCGCGCCCTCGCGGTGGATGTCCCACGTGGCGCAGTGGAGCGAGCCGCCGTACTCGAAGACGTTGCGGAACGGGACGGTGAGGACCTCGAAGTCGAGTTTGTCGAGGAGGTCCTGCAGCGGCTTCTCCTGCTCCTCGCAGACCACCGTGGTGGGGGAGAGGCTGAGGACGTTCATCGAGAGCCACTTCGAGGACTGGCAGAAGTCGGGCATCTCGTCGTTGCCGGTGGTGGGCTGCGGGGCGTCGACCAGTTCCCAGTCGTTGTCGAGGAACAGGCGTGCGTCCCGGTCCAGGAGGGGGCGTTCCGGGTTGGTCAGGACGAGGCCGGGACGCAGCGGGACGAAGGTGCAGTCGACGTGGGAGGGGAAGTAGTCGAGGGGGAAGTGAACCGGGTGGACGCGGAAGCCGCGGGGTTCGAGGTGGCGCTTGAGCCAGGTGATGCCGGTGCGGTTGGTGGTCATCGACTCCTGGACGATGAGGTCGCGGCCGAAGCGGCTGATGTCGGCGGCGTCGAAGACGACCTCGTCCTGGGTGATGCAGAACTCGAAGGAGTGCATCCGGCGGTGGCGTTCCTCGATCGGCCAGTCCCAGAACTCCTGGCGGTACATGTCGTCGTCCATGGACGGTTTGGGAGCGGTGGTCCAGGTGACGCGCGGGTCGGCGTTCCAGTACTCGTACACGAGCTTGCGGAAGGGGCGGTACTCGAAGTAGCGGGCGCGGCGGGACATGGTGGCCTCGATGATCTCGTGGCCGACCGTGATCATCACGTCTCGGGGGCAGACCGCGCAGTACTGGTTGGGGACCTCGAAGTCGGGGGTGCGCACGGGGGTGCCGAAGTCGTGCGGTTCGGGGCGGCGGACGGTGATCCCGCGGGATTCGAGGAGGGCGGCGAGGCCGGCGAGTTCCTCGTTGGCCCGGTCGATGGCCTCCGGTGACTTGGGGCCGGTCGGGAAGGGGGTGCCCGCGGGGGCGTTGCGGACGGTGGGCCGGTTGCCGGGTTCGGTGGGTTCGAAGTGCGCGCCGTCGGCCGAGCCGACCACGATCTCGCGCAGCGGGTCCCACTCGTTCCACGAGTTCACGATCATGGAGGTGTTACCTGGTTCCTTTCATGAAGACACGCTAGGCCGGGCGGGCCAGGACGTAGGTGCGCCGCTCGTCGAGGAAGCGGTCGAAGCGCAGCCCGGAGGCGCCGAGGACGTCGGGGAGTTCGTCGTCGCCGAGGTGGTGGAAGACGCCGGAGAAGGTCCAGGTCCGCTCGCCGATGCGGTACTCCTTGGTGCAGGAGACGATGCCGTCGTCGAGCCGTTCGACGTCGTAGTTGCGGAAGCGGGTGCCGCGGTTCTCCCATTCGGCCGGGCCGACCTCCTCGAAGAAGGCCGGGTTGGTGCGTTGGACGATGACGGCGCCGTGGGGCGCGACGTGGCGGCGGCAGGCGTCCAGGAGCGGCTTGCGGGACACGTAGTTGACGAGCGAGGAGAGGAGCAGGACGGCGTCGAAGGTGCGGTCGAGCCGGAGGTCCTCGATGCGCGCCAGCACGGTTTCGACCTCGCGCGTGCCGGCCCCACCGGCCCCACCGGCCGGGCCGGGGGAGGTGCCGGTCAGGCGGGCGAGCATCTCGGCGGACTCGTCCACGGCGACCACCCGGTGGCCCAGCGCGACGAGCGGGTGGGTGACGCGGCCGGCGCCGGCACCGAGTTCCAGGACGGAGCCGCGCTCGGGGATCGCGCCGTGGACGACCGCGGCCGTCCCGGTGCCGGGGGGCAGCGCGGCGAAGAAGTCCACGGCGGAGCCGTCGGGGGCGATGGTCCCGGGGCCCGTGCCGCGGGGGCTTCGCGGCACCTCGGGTGCCACGGTCATCCGGAAGTCCGCCGCGGTGGCGCGGATGCCCGCCTCGACGGCGTCGCTCGACGGGCCGCGGAAGCGGAACCGGCCGCCAACGTGCTGGTGGTAGGGGTCGGTCCACGGCAGGACGCGGCCGACAGGCAGGAACGTTTCCGCGTACGGCCCGTCCTTGCGGTCGAGCATCGAGCTGCTGCCGGTGATGCGGCACGGGCGCAGCCGAGGGGCGGGCACGATCAGCCAGCCGCCCACTTCTCCGGCGCCTTCTCCGCCCACGTCTCCGTCCTCGTCGACGGTCACGCCCTCGTCGAGGCTCTCGACCTCCGCGACCGGCAGGTCGAGCTGGGTCCGGGCCAGCGTCGCCAGCAGGTCACCCCGGTGCGACTCGCGCCACAGGACCGGGATCTCGGCCCCGCCGGCGCGGGCGGCGGCCTCCAGGAAGGTGCAGTCCCCGGTGGCCCGGTCGACGAAGAGCTCCAGGTGGAACACGGTCGGCCGGTCGGTCAGCGCCGCCAGCGCCCTGGTGGTGAACTCCGCGACGCTCCGCAGGAGCCGCGGGTCGTCCTCCTCGACGGACCCGAGCGGGACGCCGTCGGCGCGGAACGCGAGGCAGTTGTTGACGTAGCGGGAGACGCGGTGGTCGGCGAGCCGTTCGCCGGTGAAGAGGCCGTCCACGTGGTAGGTCGGGTGCGGGTTGAACTCCTGGACCAGGTAGGGCTCTTCGAAGGATCCGGCTGGGGTGAGGACGTCGAGGTCGGCCGGCCTCTCCAGGCGCAGGACCCCGCTGGCACCGCGGCCGGCCAGCGGCTTGAGGACGACCGGCCAGCCCGCGGCCCCGGCGAAGGCGCGGACCGGGGCGGCGTGCGTGACCCGCTCGAACCGGGGCACCGCCAGACCGGCCTGCGAAACCCGGGTCGCCATCGTGTACTTGTCCCGGAACGGGACCACCTGGTCGGTGCGCGGTCCCGGACAGCCCCACTCCTCCCGCAGGGCCGCGCCGGTGAGCAGGTCGAGTTCCTGCATGGCCACGATCCGGTCCGGTGCGCCGTGCCGCTCCGCGAGGGCGGCGACCGCCGTCCGCACCTCAGCCGGGTCGTCGAGGTCGGTGACCTGGACGACCTCGGCGGCGCCGGCGGGCACGGCGGCCCGTCCGGCCGCGGTGGTGACGTAACCGACGCGGTGCTCTCGGTGGTCGACGTAGCGCGCGTAGTCGGCGAAGTCCGCGCGCGACCAGCGGTTGACGATCACGACGTGCGCGGAGTGCGGCAGCCCGGTCATCGGGGGCCTCCAAGAGGGGATCGGTCGGCGGGGCTTTCGAGTTCGGGTCGGCCGAGCAGCCCGGCGAGCGCGGCCGCACCCGGGCCGATGAGGCCGTCCGCGGGCAGCGGTACGAGGCTCGTGAGGCGGACGCCCCGCCCGTCGGGCCGGTAGAACGCGGTCTGCGTCAGGCCGCGGGCGACCACCTTCGCGCAGTGGGCCTCGTCCGCTTCGATCGGCAGCGGAATGGTCACACTGTGCGAAGGGTATCGGCGGACGGCGTCGCGGAACGTCGTCTCCACGTCCTGCCAGGGCAGATCGGCCACCCCGGGCACGGCCTCCTGCGCGGCGCGCTGGAACAGGTAGCCCGGGAACTGGGGCCAGGCCGCCCGCAGGCCCAGGCCGGAGGCCTGGCGCGGGTTCAGCTCGGTCGCGAGGAAGCCGTGTTCGCCGAGCAGGCCGTCGACGCTGAACATCCCGCGGAAGCCGGCGTCGGCGGCCAGCCGGCGCCCGGCCCGCCGGACGTGCTCGCGCATCCCCTCGACTGCTGCCGGCTCCGGCCGCCAACGGGTCGAGGAGCCGCAGAAGGTCAGCCGCGCGCTGTGCCGGTCGCGCAGCGTCACGATCTCGATCGGGTCGAAGACCGCGACCCCGTCCGCCAGGACCATGCCGAGGACGCTGCACGGCGTGCCCTCGACGAACTCGGCCACGCGGACCGTCCGGGCGCGCTCGCCCGCCCAGCGGAGCGCGTCGGCGAGCGCCTGCGGATCGCCCTGCGGATCGCGGACCCACCGCAGCCCGGTCGCGTTGCCGTAGTGGGCCAGGCTGGAGTCGATCGCGACGACGACCCCCGAGCCCCGGTCGAGGTCCCGGGCGTGACCGGCCAGCGCCGGGTCGTCCGCCCCCGTCACGACGTGGCGCGGGGACGGAACGCCCGCCGCCTGCCACAGGGTCTCGATCCGGGTCTTGTCCTCCCACTCGGACCAGGCGGGCCGGCGCCAGCCGTGCACGGCGCGGCCGAACAGGTCGCCGGTCTCCAGGAAGTTGTCGCCCAGCGCCGTCCAGGTGCGGCCGGGGTCGACCGTCTCCAGCCAGGAGCCGAGTGCCGGCGGCGAGTCGGCCAGCCAGGCGTAGAAGTCGCCCGGCGGCACGTCGAGGCCCCGCTCAGCGCAGCTGAAGACGTCCGGGGCGACCGGCGTGTCCTTTGCCGGGTCGGTCGCGACGACGATCCCGGCCACCGTGGCGTCGCAGGCGGTGAGCTGGTCCATCACCGTCCGGGCCGTGCGGGTGAAGGACGGCCACAGCAGGACGGCCGAGCGGCCGGACCAGTAGTCCCGCAGGGCCTTCGTCGCCACCTCCCCGACGGGCTGCGGCCGGTGTTTCCTCTTGGCGCTCATGTGCTCTCCGGGAGTGGGGCGGGGGCCGGTGGGACGATGGACGGCGGTGCCGGGGTGAGGTGGGCGCCGGGCAGCCGGGCGGCCGCGACCCGCAGCACCGGGACGGTGAGCGCGCTGGAGGCGACCAGGGCCAGCCACAGCACCGGGTTGCCCACCGCGAGCAGGGCGGTGAAGACGGCCGGTGCGAGCGCGCCGGACGCGCCGTAGGCGGTCTGGAAGAGCGCGTTGTACCGCCCCTTCAGACCCGCCGGGGCGGCCTCGTAAGCGGCGGCGCTCATCACCGACCCGAACAGCGCCTCGGCGGTCACGCCGAGCGCGGAGACGAGCAGCACCAGCGGCACCACCAGCGCGGGCCCGGCCAGTTGGGCGGGTGCCATCAGCAGGAACGTGACGGCGAACAGGACGGCGGCGGCGGTCAGCGCGCGCAGGCGGGAGGTGCGGCGGCCGTACGCGATCGCCGGCTTCACCGCGGCCATCAGCACGATGTTGCCGACCAGGACGGACGCGCCGGCCAGCCACACCGGCCCCCGCAGGGTGCGGACGGCCACCAAGGGGAGCGCGACCGTCAGGCTGTTGGCCGCGAACGTGAACAGCACCTGGATCAGGCAGAGCACGAGGTACGGACCGTCCCGCAGCACCGTCTGCCAGTTCCGCGCCGGTCCGCCGGCGGTGTCGCCACCGCTCTCGTCGTCGGTTCGCGGAGTACCCGGCCCGGGCCCCCGCACCCGCAGCACCGCGCACACCAGGACGGCGGCCAGGGCGAAGCTCACGCCGTTGGCCCACGCCAGCGCGTGCAGCCCGGCGGTACTGCGCCCGACCAGGCCGGCCAGCCCGGCGCCGACGCCCAGCCCGGCGATCCGGACGATGCTCATGGTGCCGAGCGCCCCGACGAGCTTGCGCTCCCCGGCCAGCCGGGCGAGCAGCGGCGTGTTCGCGGTCCAGAAGACGCGGTCGCCCGCCGAGTTTGCCGCCGCGATCAGGGCGACCTGCCAGATCGCCCCGACCAGCGGGTAGAGCAGGAAGCCGACCGCCCGCACCACGTTGCTGGCCAGCACCACGGGACCGGGCCCGAAGCGGTCGACCAGGGAGCCGCCGAAGGGGCCGGCGACCAGGCCGAACACCGCTCCCGCAGTGAGGGCGGCGCCGACCTGCTCAACGGGCAGACCCTGCGCCTGGACGAAGAAGAACAGGGAGATCGGCATCCACAGACCGCTGCCCACGGCGTCGATGCTGCGGGCAGCGAGGTAGAGGCGGGTCCTGGCCGGGCTGACGAGTGCGTCGGCCGTCGCGTCGCCGTCCGGGCCCGCCGCGCCCGCCGTGCGGGCCGCGTCGCCGCTCACGCCGGCCCCGGCCCGTCCACGGGGGCCTCGGCCGCGTTCCCGAAGTCCCACCGCGCCGCGCCGGCCCACCAGCGGTCGACCTCCCGCAGGCGATCGGTCAGCCGGTCGCCAGGGGTGCTGCCCAGGACGCCGTCCGTGGTGCTGCCGGGGCCGCCGACCAGGCGGTCGCCCGGGCCGTCGTCAGGGAGCCGGAAGAACAGGTCGGCGACGCGGTGGGAGGGCGAGTCGGGCCCGTGGTAGCGGTGCCCGACCCGCCCGCTCGGCACGTACTTGACGGTGCCGGGCAGCGGGCAGTGTTGCGGTAGCCGCCGCAGGGTGGCCGTCTCGACGGGCGGGTACCACGTCGCGTACCCGTGCCGGACGACCGTGCCCGGTCGGGGGAGGTCGGCGGTGCGTCCGGCCTGGCCGAGCAGGGAGGCGCCGTGCAGGTTGACGCCGGTGGCGAGCTCGAACGCCTCGACGATGCTGCCGCCGCCGGCCCGGCAGGCGATCTCGCACAGCACGATCCGGTCGTCGGCGGTGCGGAAGAACTCGGCGTGGAACGCGCACGCCCCCTCCGGACCGGGAAGCGCCCGCACCACGTCGCGGACGGCCCGCTGGAGCCGGGCGAACAGCGGGTCGTCCGCGGCCAGCATGCCGCTCACGAGCGGGGCGCTGCCGTGGTGGGTGAGCCACTGGCTGTTCAGGTACCGGGACGGGCGGCCGAACAGCACCGCGCCCCCGGCCATCACGCCGTCGACGTGGAACGTGTCGCCCTCGATCCAGGCCTCGGCGAGCAGCGGCGCCGGCCACGGGCCGGCCGGCTCCCGCAGTGACGTCGGGTCGGTGAGGACCCGCTGGCCCAGGCAGGCGACGCCGTCGACGGCCTTGACGACCACGGGAAGGCCGTGCTCGTCGGCGAAGTCCGCGAGCTCGGCGCCGGCGTGGACCATCCGCATCGGGGCGACCGGCACGCCCGCCGCGCCGGCCAGGGTCTTCATGACGTGCTTGTCCCGGTACGCCAGCGCGCTCGCCTCGGTCTGGCCCGGCAGGCCGAGGCGGTGGCGTAGACGGGCGGCGCGCAGCACGTCGCTCTCGGCCGTGGTGAGGATGCGCTCGACGGCGTGCGCGCGGACCAGGCGCTCGACGAGTTCCCCGGTCTCCGGTGCCGCGTAGTCGTCGACCACCTCCAGGTGCCGGAAGCGCCCGGACCACGCGGCCGGCCCGGCGTCCCCGAGCGCCGACGGGTCGGTCACGACGACCAACTCCTCGGCGCAGTCGGGGAACCAGGCCGCGAGGCGGTCCAGCAGGGGCCGTCGGTTGAGCAGCAGGAGAGTCATCGGCCGTCCGATCAGTAGCGGCGCTTGGGGTTGTCCACCAGCCAGTACTCCAGCTGCACGGTGAGCCTGGTCTGGGTGACACCGGCGGCGACCTCGGACACCGAGTGCCAGGAGGTCTCGGACGGCGGGAAGGCGAGCAACTGGCCGCCGGTCGGCGGGATCCGGCGCACCGGCGGAACGGCCGGGTCGGGGCTGGTGCGCACCTCGTACGCGCCGCCGCCGTCGGCGGGCCACTCGGGGTTGAGGTAGAGGATCGCGGTGATTGCCTTGTACGGCTTGTCCTTGTGGACGGAGATGAAGTCGCCCGCCTGGTAGGTGTAGATGGCGATGTCGGTGGGCAGTTCACGCAGCTGCAGTCCGGTGCCGCGCTCCAGCCAGCCGACGAACTCCTCGCTGCGCAGCGACGCCAGGAGCTCGGCCCAGGCGGGGGAGAGACCGGCGGCCGCGGGGCGCGGCTCGTTGTGCTCCTGGAGGTAGAGCAGGTTCATCGCGTACTGCTTGTCGTGCTCGGGGTCGGTGACCTTGACCGGCTCGTAGCCGTCGACGGGGGCGGTGGCGAAGAGCGTGCGGATCCGGTCGTCGGTCAGCACCCCGTGGGCGAGGTGGATCGCGAAGGGCTTGGTGATCTGCTCGAATTCCTGCTCGGTCCTGATCAACGGACTTCTCCTGCCTTGGGTTCGGTGGCCGTGCTGCTGGTGGCGGCCGTGGTTGCGGTGGCCGTGCTGGTGATGGCCGTGGGGGTGGAGGCCGTAGTGGCGGAGGCCGTGGCCTGGTGGGCCAGCAACTGGCGGACGGCGGCGGTGGCGTAGCTCCCCGACGGGAGGAAGAAGCCGAGGCCGATCCGGCTGCGTCCGGGGTTGAGCTCGTCGGGGGCCGCGGGGGAGAGGGACACGGTGGTCTGGACGACGGTGGGGCGCGCGGAGGTCCGGGCCGCCGGGATGCCGTCGGTGAACGTGTATTTGGCGTAGGGGAGTTCGGGAGCCGTCGCGAGCACCGCGAGCGGCCGGTCGGCGTAGCGGTACTCCAGGCCGTCGAGCTCGACGGTGACGGTGTGCGGGTCGCAGGTGTCGTCGACCACCCGGCGCAGTGCGGCGTTCCAGCCGGCGGAGGCGTGTGCGGCGAGGTAGAAGGAGGCGTTGCGCGGGTCGAGGGTCCGGAAGAACTCCTCGGCCGAGCCCCGCCATTGGGCGGCCTGCGGGCTCTCCGGCGCGCGCAGGCCGGCGAGTTCGCGCAGGGCGGTGTCCCAGTCGCCGGCGAGCATGGCCCGTCCCACGAGATGGGTGCGCTTGGGTCCGCCCGGCACGCCGAAGCGCTGGGTGTCGTAGTAGTTGAGGAAGAACATGGTGTGCTTGCGTAACTCGGCCAGCCGCTCGGCGCGTTCGGGGGCGAGGTTGCGCACGGTGATGCGGAAGCCGTTGCCCTCCAGCCGGCCGATGGCGAGCGGCTCGGCGCCGTAGCCGTGGTGGTGCAGGTCCAGCCAGTCGTCGGCGCGGCCGGCGACGCGCCAGCCCTCGGGGCCGAGCCCAGGCAGCGGGACCCCGGCGGGCACGGCGATCAGCTGCTCGGTGATGCCGTCCTCGTCCTTGAGTCCGCCGTAGGTGACGTCGGCGGTGGGCAGGGAGAGCTCGGCGGCGACGAGGCGGATCGCCTCCATGGTGGTGTAGCCGCTCTTGCGTAGCAGCAGGTAGCGCCAGTGCGCGTCGGCGGGACCGGTGTGTTCGACCACCATGGCCTCGCGGACGAGGAAGTCGCGCGGGCGTTGCTTGAGCACGGCCTGGTCAGGCACGCGCGTCTCCATTCTGGACGGGTCCGGTGAGGTCGGTGAGATCGGCGGGGCGGACGCGGGCGCCGAGCCGGCGCAGGGCGGCGGGGAGGTCGGGGTAGCCGCGCCGGAGGTGGTGGGTGCCGGTCACGACCGTGGGGCCGGGCACGGCGAGGGCCGCGAGGAGGAGGGCGGCCGCCGCCCGGAGGTCCGGCGCGTGCACCGGGGGTGCCGGGCGCGACGGGGCCGAGGGGCCGTCGACGGTGAGGGTGCGGTCGTCCTGGCGCAGCCGCACGCCGAGCGCGGCGAGGCCGGGCGCGTAGCCGAAACGGCCGCTCCAGACGGTCTCGGTGATGGTGGACGGGCCGTCGGCGAGCGCCGCGAGCAGGGCGAGGAAGGGCTGACTGTCGCTGAACACGCCGTGCGAGGCGACGGTGACGTCCACCGGGCGCAGCCGCTGCGCCGGGCGCACGGTGAGCACGTCGCCGCCGTCGGAGCGGTCGGCGCCCCGGTCGGCTCCGGGGCCGAGGCTCAGGTCGACGCCCAGCCGGTCGAACACCTCCAGCTCGGGGGCCAGGGCCGTGACGGCCCGTCGCATCCCGGTGCCGCGTACGGTGAGCGGACCGGCGCCGAGCAGGGTGCCGGCGCACACCCAGGTGACGACCTCGATGAGGTCCGGCACGAGGACGTGGCGGGCCGGCCGGTCGAGGCCGCGGCCGCCGCGCCCGGCGATGACCAGGGCGCCGTCGGCGCGCACGGTGACGTCCGTGCCCGACTCCCGCAGGACGTCCACGAGATCGGTGACGTCCGGCTTCGGGTACGGGTTGCGCAGGATGCTGACGCCCTCGGCGACGGCCGCCGTGAGGACCGCCATCTTGGTCGCCCCGGAGTAGTGCGGGCCGGTGCGCAGCGCGCGGTCGGCGGTGTGGTCGAGCAGGTCGATCTCGCAGCCGATCAACTTGTCGGCGGTCACCCGCAGGCCACCGTCGGCGAGGACGGCGGCCTGGGCGCCGAAGCGTTCCAGCACGCCGACGTACTGCTCGACGGGTCGCTGCCCGCCGGGGTCGTCGCCGATGCGGCAGCCGCCGGTGGCGGCGACCGACGCCCGCCCGAACCGGGACAGCAGCGCGGGCAGGAGGTACACGGAGCCGTGGATCGCCGCCGCGTCGGCGGGCAGCTCGGCGGTGTGCAGACCGTCGGCGTCCACGGTGAGGGAGCCGCCGGTCCGGTCGGCCCGTCCGCCGAGCCGCCGGACGATTTCGGCCAGCACTTCGGTCTCGGCGATGTCCGGACAGTTGTCGATGCGTACCGGAGCGTGGGCCGCCAGGGCCGCGGACACCACCGTCACCAGTGAATGTTTGAATCCGGACACAAGGGTTTCCCCGGCGATTCGGGATATTCCGTCGGCGACCAGAGCGTCGTTATTGCGGACGGATAGCAGAGCCTGCGGTGCGGTCAACTGAAGCACTCCCCCCGTTGGGTCGGCAACGGAGCTTGACATGTGCCCGTGGTGATCGTCAACAGGGATCCTGCGTCGTCAACTGGCCATCGCCACACTGATTGTGAACCACTGTTACGCGATCCGGAGGCGCGTTGACTTGGATGTGAAGCTGTGCTTGCCTGGGAATCGGACGGAAGCGTCCGGTTGGATGGCCGTGAATGCGGCCGGGCAACTTGGGGGACAATTGACCGTCGTCGACGGTGAAAAGGTAAGGCATGCGTTCTTCGACCGGCGGGGGCACGACGCCCGGCTCAATCTGAGCAGCAACGAGCTGGTCCATCCCGCCGCGGAAAGGCTTCTCGACGCGGTCGCCAGGGAGTTCACGCCGGACCTGTTGCGGCAGTATCCGCGCAGTAGGTCCACAATCGACACACTTTCCGCGTACGTGCAGTGCGATTCCGACGAATTGCTCGTCACGCCCGGCTCGGACACCGCGCTGCGCCTGGTCTGCGCCTACTTCGCCCGCCGCACCGCGGGCCGGGGCGAGGTGATCCTCCAGCATCCCAACTACGCGGCGTGGACGGAGACCGCGGACCTGCTCGGCCTGTCGCTCCGGCCGGTGGCGACCACCGGCCTGGACCTGGACGCGCAGGCCGGCGCACTGATCGAGGCGGCGGCCGCCAGCCGTGGCGCGCTGATCGCGGTCAGCGTGCCCAACGGCCCGATCGGCGGCCGCCTGACCGGTGAACAGCTCGACCGGCTGGCCGAGTTGGCGCGCGAGCGCGGACACCTGCTGGTGATCGACAGCTGTTACCAGGTCTTCGACGGCCCGCTCACGGCCCAGCTGGCCCGCCGCGGCGGGAACGTGCTGGTGGTCCAGTCGCTCTCCAAGTCGCACGCCCTGGCCGGCGCCCGCGTCGCGGTCCTGTGCGGCGAGACCGGGCTGCTGGCCCAGCTGGCCGCCGTTCCGCTGGAGCACGCGGTGTCGGCACCGGCCCTGCTGGCCCTCCGGGTGGCCATCGACCAGCACGACCGGTTCGAGGCGGTCTGGCGCGAACTGCGCGAGGTGCGCGCGGGCGCGGCGGCCGAGGTGCGGTCCTGGGGCCTGCCCGTCGCCCCGTCCGGGGGCAACTTCCTGTCGCTGCGCCTGCCGTCCGCGGCCGCGGCCGGCCGCGCGACCGGCGCACTGTCCGATGCGGGCTACCGCGTGCGCGACCTGTCCGACCTCACCGGCCTGGCCGGCTGGCTGCGCTTCACCATCGCCGACACCGCCACCATCGAGCGGTTCCTTCCGGTGCTGAAGTCCGCCGTCGAGCAGGTGGGTTGAGATGTCCGTGCCGAGGACCGCCATCGGCCGGGAGCGCTGACATGCCCGTGCTCGCTCCCGACTGGACCGACACCGCCGCCTGCCGCACCACGCCCTACCGCTGGCTCGCCACCGCGCCCGGCCGGCTGTACGGAGAGGACACCGCGGCCGAGCTCGCCGCGACCTTCCCGCAGGACGACTACGTGCGCCTCGACGCCACCGGGGCCGGCCGCGACAAGACCTACCGCAACTACTCCCGTCCGCTCCTCGGCCCCGGCCAGGACGTTCCGGCCGGCCTGCCCGCGCTCTGGCGCGGGCTGGTCGCCGACCTGGCCGGTGAGCCCTACCGCCGCCAGGTCGCCGCGCTGCTCGACCAGCCGGTCGCCGCCGCCGTCGAGATCCGCCTGGTGCGGCACGCCGACACGGACTGGCTCGGCCCGCACACCGACCGGGCGGACAAGCTCTTCAGCCACGTCCTGTACTTCAACCCCGGCTGGCAGGCCGGCTGGGGCGGCTGCCTGGAGATCCTCGACGGGGACGACCCCACCGCCGTCCACGACCGCGTGGTGCCGCAGCTGGGCGCCTCCGCGCTGCTCGTCCGCTCCGACCGGTCCTGGCACCAGGTCGGCGCGGTGACGGCCGGCCGTGGCCGCGAGCGGCGCTCCCTCGTCCTGCACGGGCTCCGTTGATCATGCCCGCGGCCCGCCGGCGAACCCACCAGCCGAGCCACCACCCGACCCTCCCCACGGACCCGCCGTGGCCCGCCACGGTCGACCGGTCCGCCCGGATCCTCGTCCTCGGCAGCCCCGGCTCCGGCAAGACCACCCTGGCCGCCCGCCTGGCCCGCGCCACCGGACTGCCGCTGCACCACCTCGACGACCTGTACTGGGCAGCCGACTGGACCCGCCCCGACCCGCGGGCCTGGGAACGGACGCAGCGCCGACTCGCCGCCGGCCCCCGCTGGATCATCGAGGGCAACCACCTGCCGACCATCCCCGTGCGGATGGCCCGGGCCGACCTCGTCGTGCTGCTCGACGTCCGGCCGCGCACCTGCGCCGCCCGCGCCGTGCGCCGCGCCCTGGCGATCCGCCGCGGCCACCACGACGGCTTGCCCGCCCTGGTCCGGGCCCGCGCCGAGGCGGGCCACCCGGTGTCCGCCACCCAGGACTTCCCCCGGCTGCTGTGGAAGATCGCCCGGTTCCGGGCTCGCTCCCTGTGGCCGGCGATCGAGCACACCCGCGACAACCCCCACGCCGCCCTCGTCATCGCCGTCGGACCGGGCCGCGCCCACCGGCGCCGCGCCCGGCTGCGCCGGCACCTGCGCCGGGCCGGCGTGTCCGCAACGATTTTGACGGTCCGTCAACTCGACGCCGTCGGCGAGGTCTGAACCCCGACAAGGAGCTCCACCGTGCGCGTACTGGTCCTGTGGCCACCCCACGTCCCCAGCTACTTCAACGCCGGCCACCACCTGCCGGTCTTCACCGTCGCCGCCTACCTGCGCACCAAGGGCCACCAGGTGGACGCGCTCGACGCCGGCGCGCTCAACCGGACCTGGAAGGAACTGGCCGACCGCCTCCACCAGGGCCGCTACGAGGCCGTCGTCATCGTCAACGAGTACGACGTCGTCGAAGGCGTGCGCCGGGCCGCCGACTACACTCGCGCGCTGCTGCCCGACGCCCTGCTCGTCACCGTCGGCCGGCTCGGCTACCAGAACCCCGGCTTCTTCCACACGCTCGACCTCGATGCCGTCGTCGCGAGCGGCGACTACGAGGCCGGTACCGCCGCCGCACTCGACTGGGCGCGCGACGGCCGCCCCCCGGTCGACGGCCTGCCGGGCGTGCACCTGCGCCACACCGGCGAGTGGCACGGGCCGAGCGCCCCCGGCACCTGGCTGCCCGCCAACGAGTGGGCCCTGCCGGACGTCTCCGAGATCCCCTACACCGCGTACGAGAACCTCTACCGCACCGACGAGAACAAGTTCTGCGGCATCCCCGAACGGCTCGAACTCGTCGCCCCGGTCGCCCGCGGCTGTCCCGTCGGCTGCAGCTTCTGCGACGTCCCGCCCATGCAGGGGCTGCGCGAACGCCGGCTGACCGTCGAGCGCACCGTCGACTACATCCGCGACAGCTTCGCCCGGCTGCCCTTCGAGTACGTCGCCTTCTACGCGCCCACCTTCACCCTGAACCGGTCCTGGGTCCTCGACCTGTGCACCGCCCTCGAAGCCGAACCGCGCCGCTACCCGTGGAAGTGCGCGACCACCCTGCACCACCTCGACGAGGAACTCGTCGGGCGCATGGCCGCCGCCGGCTGCATCCGGATCAGCGTCGGCGTCGAGACCTTCGAGGAGAACGCCGAACCGGGACTGCCCCGAGTCAAGCGCCGGGCCGAGACCCGCACCGAGGAGGTCGCCCGCTGGTGCCGCACCCACGGGATCGAGCTGAACTGCTTCGTGATCGTCGGTCTCCCCGGCACCACCCCGGAAGGCGCCCGGCACACCATGGCCGCCGTCAAGGGCCTCGGCGCACGCGTCCGCCCCACCCTCTACACCCCCTACGAGCTGATGCGCGCCGACATGACCGAAGCCCAGCTCAGCGCCTACAACCGGCAGACCTTCGTCGACCCGGACGCCGTCCGCGCCACCACCGGCCGCGAGCCGGGCGAATTCCTCGCCCTGCTCTACGGCGGCGACGACTACCGGACCCCGGCCACGGAACGGATCCCCACCACCGAGCGCCTCCGGGTCGTCGAACGCCCGCCCGCCGCCGACGCCGGACGGCCCCGGTGAGCGACCGGCAGCTGCTCGCCGACCACCTGCCCAACCTGCGCGACCTCGGCGGGCTGCCCACCACCGGCGGCGCTCGGCTGCGCCCCGGCGTCCTGCTGCGCAGCTCCGCCCTGTCCGCCCTGTCACCGGCCGGCGCCGAGGCACTCACCGGGCTCCTCGGCCCGGGCGCCTGCGTCGACCTGCGCACCGACCCCGAGGTCGACCGCGACGGAGGCCCCGATCACCTGCTCGCCCGCGGCTGGACGTGGCACCGCCTCCCGGTCCGCGACCGGGCCCCCGGCGACCACGGCGACACCCCCGAGGACCAGCTGCGCCGCCACCTCGGCACACTGCCGCGGTACCTGGAGGCCACCGAACGCGTGGCACGGCTGCTGCCCGCCGCCGGCCCCGTGATCATCGGCTGCTCACTGGGCAAGGACCGGACGGGTGTCGTGGTCGCCGTGCTGTTGCGGGCCCTCGGGGTGGACCGGCCCGCCATCGTCGACGACTTCGCCCTGAGCAACCACCAGCTGGCCGCCGGCCGCCACCACCTCCCGGCGCGCTGGCGCGAGGCCGCCACCGTCAACGAGGCGCCCGCTCGGGTCTGCACCGCCGTCCTGGACCGGCTGGACCGCTTCGACGAGTCGGACCGGTCGGACTGCCCCGGCCCGCATCCCGCACTGCGGCGGATCGCCGACGCGCTGGACGCGGTGCGCTCGGCGCTGACCACGACCGCCCGGACACCGGACGGACAGGAACAGCCGTGCCCCCCACTGACACCCCGCCCACGACACGGACAGGAACAGCGATGTCCCCACTGACGGCCCCTCCGCCGACGGTCTCCCCGCCGGCGGCCCACTCACCGACGCTGACGGCCCACCCGCGACCCGTCACCGACGCCGGGCAGCGCCTGTGCGCGGTCGTCGACGGCCTGGCCGGCCGCCTCGCCGACCAGGCCGCCGAGAACGACCGGGCCGGCCGCTTCGCCGCGCCGAGCGTGCGACGCCTGGAGGAGGCCGGCCTGCTGGCCGCCTGCGTGCCGGTCGCGGACGGCGGAGCCGGCCTGGACTCGGTGCACGACCTGGGCGTCGTCACGGCCAGGCTCGCCGAGGCCGACGCCTCCGTGGCCACCGCGGTGTTCATGCACCTCGCCCTGTCGATGCACTTCGCCCGCACCGCTGCGGCAGCGCCCGCCCGGGACACCCCGCAGCGCCGCTGGACCCGGGCGATCGGCGAGCGCCGCATGATCGTCTGCTCCACCGTCACCGAACCCGGGACGAGCGCCTGGCTCCCCGCCACCGTCGCCGTCCCCGAGGGCGGGGGCTGGACCGTCACCGGGCGGAAGGCCATGGCCTCCCTCTCGCCCGTGGCGACCCACTTCTACACCCGGCTACGCGCGGAGACCCCCGACGGTCCGATGATCGGCTCGGTGCTGATCCCCGGCGACCTCAAGGGAGTCGAGGTCCACGACAGCTGGGACGGCCACGGCCTGCGCGGCTCCGGCAGCGGCACCGTGGCGTTCGACCGGGTGCGCCTGCCGTGGGAGGCGGTAGGCTTCCGCGGTCGCTGGGGAGAACGGCCGGGCACCGGAGCCCTCGGCGGCAAGGTGCGGGTGGCCGCCCCGCTGCTGGGCGTGCCGCTCGGGATCGCCGAGGCCGCGCACCGGACGGCCCTCGCCGCCCTCTCCGGGGACGGCCAGGGCTCCTCCGGCGCGGGCGACGGCACACCCGGCCGTCGGCGAACCGGCGCGGCAGGGGCGACGGCGGCCCTGGCGGAGCTGGAGACCGCCCTCGTCTCGGCCCGCGGGGTCCTGCGCTGCCTGCTGCTCGACGTGGACGCCCACGACGCGGACGCACACGGGCCCGACCTCATGCGCGCCTGCATCGCGGCCGGCACGGTGGTCGAACGGGCCGCCCTGCACGCCGTCGACCTCGCCATGCAGCTGTGCGGGGGCGGCAGTTACCGCGCCGGGCACCTGCTCGGACGCCTCGCCAGGGACGTCCGGGCCACGATGTTCATGCGACCCCACGCCCCCGCGGAGGAGTGGGCCGATGTGCTCGCCGACCTGGCCCTCGCCGACGCTCCGCCCACCGCTTCGCATGTCGCTCCGCCCGTGGCGGTCCCGGCCGCCGCGCCGGAGGGGACCCCGTGACCGCCCGCCGGGAGAACGTCCTCCTGCTCGACCGGGTCGGCTACGACCGGTTCAGGCTGCCCGACGGCTCGCCCGTCCTCGACCCGGACCGCTACCGCGTCACCCTGCTCACCCGGACGGCCCTGGTCGGCCAGGCGCGGCCCGGCGAGTGCGCCGAGGTCCTCGGCGTCCGCCTGTCCGACACCGCCCTGCGTGACGCGCTCGTGCGGGCGGTGCACCAGGAGGCGGGCCTGGACCACCTGCTCGCCTTCAGCGAGAACCTGCTGCTGCCCGGCGCCCGCCTGCGCGAGCGACTCGGCGTCCCCGGCCCGTCCACCGCCCGGCTCCTGCCCTTTCGCGACAAGTCCGAGATGAAGCGGACCGCCGCCGAGGGCGGCCTGCCGGTGTGCGACTGGCTGCCCGTCGACCGTGCCGCCGACGCTGCCGGCCTCCTCGACCGCCACGGACGGATCGTGCTCAAGCCCCGGCTCGGCAGCGGGTCCGCCGGCATCCACCTGGTGGACTCGCGGGCCGCGCTGGACGCGCTGGACGGTCACGACCTCGGCGGGCACCAGGCCGAGGAGTTCGTCGACGGTGGGATGCTGCACGTGGACGTCGCCGTGCACCGGGGCGAGCTCCTCGCCTGCGTCGTCTTCCGCTACCTGACCAGCACGCTGTCCCACGTCGACAACCAGCCGATGCTCTCGGTCACCGTCGACGACCCGCACCTGGTCGAACGGGCCACCGAGTTCACCCGGCGGGTGGTCAAGGCCTTCGACGTCACCGACGCCGTGCTCCACCTCGAAGTCTTCGAACTCGCCGACGGCGCACTCGTGTTCAACGAGGTGGCCGCCCGCAACGGTGGAGCCGGCGTCGTCCCGGTCGTCGAGGCCCTCACCGGCGTCAACCTCTACGAGGCCATGGTTCGCCTGGCCCTCGGCGAACGCCCCACCACCGGCTACCCGCGTACCCACCGGGCCGGCGGTGAATTCGTCCTGTACAGCAGGCCGGGACGCCTCGCCGCGATCGACGACGAGGCGGTACCGCGCGACTGGCTGATCAGCCGGCGCGCCACCGCGAAGCCCGGCGACCTCCTCAAGGCCTCCGGCTACTCCGGCGCCGGCCTGGTCACCTACGCCGTCGGCGGACGCGACGAGGCCGAGGTGCGCGCCCGGCTCGACTTCATCCGGACGCACACCTCGATCGCCTACACCGACACCCGCGCCGACAGCGGCTACGCCGAAGAGGACGCCCGCCACTGATCGAACCCGGCCACCGTGCGCACCCCGTCGTCCAGCACCGACCGGTAGACGTCCCAGCTGCGCACGCTCCGGCCGTACTCGGGGCTCTCCGCCCACGCGTGCTTGATCAGCAGGATCGCCTCCCGGGCCTCGGCGGTGAGCCGCTGCGGCAGCGTCCGCAGGTGCGCCAGGTCCGGCTGGCGCTCGGGCTCGTCGACGAACCAGATGTCCAGGGACCACTTGTGGCTCCGCGGCGACCGGTAGTCCAGTCCGAGGTACAGCCCGTCCGGGTAGCCGGGATCGGTGTTCCAGGCGCCGGTGTCATTGCGGAACCGCACCTGCCGCACCCGCTCGTGCATCGCCAGCCGCGCCCCGATCGCGGCCACCGCCTCGTGCACACCCGTGTCGAGCCGGGGGCACACCACCGTGACGTCCAGGTCCCGGCGCACCATCAGCCCCAGCGCCGCACTCCCCACCCGCACCGGATCCCCGAGCCGCCCGAGCAGCTCGTCCAGCCCCAGATCCTTGTTCACCTCGTCCGCCTCGACCTGGAGTTCGTCCTGCTGTCGCATCAACTGATCATTCGTCATGCCTCCATTGTCCCAAGGCCTCGACCATTTCGGACCGAAAGGCCTCGGTGGAACCAGCGCTCCCCGCGTGCACCGGTGCGCGCCGTGGTACGGAGCGTGCTGAGCCACCGGGTGGTCCCGGGCATGACCGCGGCTTGAGCGGGGTAGCACGGCCTTCGACACGTGCGAGCACGAAGGAGACGACGCCATGGCCGAACCGGGAGCCGCGGGCCGGCGCCGCGCGCACGAGGTCGTGTCCGCCGCGCTCGGCCGGGCCGCCGCCGTCGGGCACCTCAACGCGTTCGTCACCCTGGACGCCGGGAAGGCGCTCGCGGAGGCGGCCCGCCATGACGCGCACGGGAGCCGGGAGCCCTGGTGCCTGGTCGTCAAGGACAACATCCACGTCGCCGGCCTGCCCAACACCGCGGGCACACCCGCGCTCGCCGGCTTCGTCCCCGGGGCCGACGCGCCCGTCGTCGCGGCGCTGCGTGCCGCGGGGGCGATCGTCCTGGGAAAGGCGAACATGCACGAGCTCTCCCTGGGGGCCACCTCGTGCAACCACACCTTCGGCGCCGTCGGCAACGCCACCGACCCGGCCCTGTTCGCGGGCGGCAGCAGCGGCGGGACGGCGGCCGCGGTGGCCGCGGGGGTCGCCGAGGCCGGGCTCGGCACGGACACCGGCGGTTCCGTCACCATCCCGGCGGCGCTCAACGGCATCTACGGCCTGCGCCCCAGTGCCGGGCGCTACCCCTCGGCGGGTGCCACGCCGCTGTCCACCACCCGGGACACCCCCGGGCTGCTGGCCCGCAGCCTGGACCGGCTCATCGCGCTGGACACCCTCGTCACCGGGGAGAGCGGAATCCCGCGGGACCCGGGCCGCCCGCTCCGGTTCGGCCTGCCGAGGCACGTGTTCACCGAGGACCTGGAGGGCCCGGTCCGCACCGCCTGGGAGGCGGCCGTCGACCGCCTGACGGCGGCGGGAGTGGAGTGGGTCCCGGTGGACACGGCACACCTGGTCGCGTACGACTCCCGGGTCGGGTTCCCGCTCGTCTTCGGCGAGTTCGGCGCCGCGCTCGGCCGCTACCTCGACGGGCACCGCACCGGGCTCACACCCGCCGACGTGCTCGACGCGGTCGCCGACCCGGTCATCGCGGAGACGCTCAAGGCCACCGCACTGCCCACCGCCCCCGGGTACCCGGGCCCCGCCGTCCTGCGCGGCGCGCTTGCGGAGCGGCAGGCGATGCAGGCCGCGTACGACGAACTCGTCACCGCCCACGGCCTGGACGCGCTCCTGAGCCCGACCGTACCGGTGTGCGCCCGGCCGCTGCACCGGTACGAGGAGTCCCTGCCCCTCAACGGCCGTGACGTGCCGACGTTCCCCACCCTGATCCGCAACACCTCGCCGGCGGCCACCGCGGGCCTGCCCTCACTGACGGTCCCGCTCCCGGTCACCGGCTCCGCCCCCGTCGGCGTCCAGCTCATCGGGCGGCGGACGGCCGACCGGGACCTGCTCGCGGTGGCGGCGCGGATCGACGGTCTCCTGCGGCCCGAGGCGGCGGACCCGGCGACCGGGCACGATCCGACCGGTCGTCACGGGGAGGCCCGATGAAGGCCATCCCCGGTCCCACCCGCTCCCGGATGTCGGACCGGGCGCCTACACTCGCCCCGTGATGCGGGAGGAGCGGACGGGCGGGCCGGATCCGGCCGGGGCCGCCGATCTGGCCGAGTTCATCCGGGCGTTGGAACGGCTGCGGCTCTGGGCGGGCGGGCCGTCCCTCCGGACGCTGGCCAAGCGGGTCGGGCCGCTGCTGCGCCCGCCGCAGCCCGTCTCCCACAGCACCGTCGCCGACGTCTTCAAGCCGGACCGCCGCCGGCTCGACCAGGACCTCGTCCTGGCCGTGGTCCGGGCACTCGGCGTGGGGGAGGCCGACGCGGCCCGCTGGCGGGCGGCCTGCACGCGGGTGCACTCCGACGCGCGGGCCGGCGGACCGGTCGGCGTCCTGCGGCAACTGCCCGCCGATCTCGCCACGTTCACCGGTCGCGAGCGCGAACTCGCGGCGCTCATACGTCACTTCGGCAGAGCGTCAGCCGTGGTGTCGACGATCGAGGGCCCGGCCGGGATCGGGAAGACCCAACTCGCCCTGCACGCCGCACACCGCCTCGTCCGCGACGGCCGGTGCGCCGACGTCCAGCTGTACGTCAACCTGCGCGGCAGCGACCCCGAGCACCCACCGGCCGATCCGGACGCCGTACTCGGCATGTTCCTGCGGCAGTTGGAGGTCCCCGCGAAGCACGTCCCGACCGGACCGGCCGAGCGCGCCGCCCTGTTCCGCGAGCGGATGCACGGCAAGCGGGCCGTCGTCGTGCTGGACGACGCCGCCACCACCGGCCAGGTCCGCGCGCTCCTGCCGGCCTCCCCGACGTGCCTGGTGCTGATCACCGGCCGGCACACCATGACCGGCCTGGAGAACGCCGAACCGCACCGACTGGGCGCCTTCACCGAGGAGGAGGCGCTGCTGCTCCTGACCAGAGTGGTGGGCACCGGCCGGGTCGCCGCCGAGCCCGAGGCCGCCGGGCGGATCCTCCGGGCCTGCGGGTACGCCCCCGGAGCGGTGTCGGCCGTCGCGTCCCGCCTGCGGTCGAGACCGGCCTGGCACCTCGCCGACCTGGAACGCCGCCTGTGCCGCCCTTCGACCGGAGACCACCCGCCACGTGTCCACCGGACCGTCGGCACGCCATAGGCGGAAAGGCACCTCCCGCCGCGCGGCGGATCCGCCGGAGGCTGCCCACCCCTCCGGTGACGATCACTCACCCCCAAGCGGTCGATCTTCGGCCGTTCGCCCGCGTCAATCCGGCGTGTACGGCATGATGCAGGGCCAGGGGCCAAAAGGCCGAGAGGGCCAAGGGCCGGCAGCCGGGGAGCGTGGGCGAGTCGGCGGAGGGCCGGACGGTCCTCGACGACGAGGCGGACGAAGCGGGCGGGGCATGATGATGCGGGACCAGCTCCTGGGGGGCCGCTACCGGCTGGTGCGGCAGCTCGGCGAGGGCGGCATGGGGCAGGTGTGGGAGGCGCTGGACGAGACGCTGGGCCGCAGCGTCGCGGTCAAGGTGATCTCCCTGCTCGCGGGTGACGGAAGCCGCGGGGACGAGGCCCGCGCCCGATTCCTGCGCGAGGCACGCATCACCGCCCGACTGCAGGACCCGAACATCGTGACCATCCACGACCTCGGCGAGACCGGCGAGGGGAGCGAACGGGCCCCGTTCCTGGTGATGGAGCTGGTGCGGGGCGAGGGCCTGGACACGATGCTGCGCCGAGGCGCCGTCGCCCTCGCCGACGCGGCCCGATGGGGCGCACTGATCTCGGACGCGCTCGCCGCGGCGCACGCGGCCGGAGTCACGCACCGGGACATCAAGCCGTCCAACGTCCTCATCACGCCGTCGGGCACGGTGAAGGTCCTCGACTTCGGCATCGCGAGGGCGGCCGACCCCTACGCGACCGGGGACCGGCTCACCCGGACCGGGTTCATCGTGGGCACACCCCCCTACATGGCGCCCGAGCAGGCACGCGGCTACCCGGAACCGCGCAGCGACCTGTACGCCCTCGGCTGCCTCCTCTTCGAGATGATCACCGGCCGCCTCCCCTTCCAGGCCCCCGACGCCATGGGACACCTCACGGCACACCTCACCCAGGAGCCGCCCGCACCCAGCTCGGTGTCCACGGGGGTTCCCTCGGCGTGGGACGACCTCGTGCTGAGGCTGCTGGAGAAGGACCCCGACCGGCGGTACGCGAGTGCCGCCGAGGTCTCCCTGGCGCTACGGCACGTCGACGACACCTCCGAACCTGCCGGAAGCCCCGCACCCTCAGGAGGACGGACCGACCGACGCCCCTCCACGGCAGCGACGGCCCCGCTCCCGCCTCCGGCCCCCACCCGCAGAGAGAGCAGCCCCCGTCCACGGCCGGACACCGGATCGACGCGGGCGCTGGACCGCTATGACGTCGCGGCGTGGTCGATCATCCTGGGGCAGGCACTCCTCTCGGTGTGCCTGTGGGTGTTCTTGCTCTTCACGGCCTTCAGGATGGGAATCGGGCTTTCGTCCGTTCTGATCACCTGGATTTACACGGCAGTACTCAAAGCGCGCTCCACCGGTCTGACACGTGTGACGGGGCGCGTGGCCGCGGCAGGCGTCATCGGACAGATCGCAGTGTTCGTGAGCCAGACCTGGGGCCGCCACCTGGCCCTCTCGGAGACGTGGCCCTACTTCACCGTGTTCGTCCTGACCATCGCGGCGTACTGCTACCGCGACATCAAGACCCGACGGGCGGCCCGCGCGATCGCGGCCTGACCCGGGTGTGCGCAAAGGCCGGGGAGTCGAGGACTCCCCGGCCTGCCTGCGAGAGGACCGCCTATGCGGGCGGGGTGCGGAAGATCTTGGTGAAGCTGTCCAGGGTGCCCCCGTTGGCGGTGAAGCCGAGGTAGGCGGCGCCGGTGGCGGCGAGGCCGAGGAGGACGCCGAGGTAGGTGCCGACGTCGGCGCCGGCGTCGATGAAGGCGGACTGGCCGACGGGGATCGACGGGTAGGTGAGCCAGCGCAGCAGGACGATCACGGTGGCGATCAGCGCGAGCACGAGATTGGTGGCGTGGCCCTGGCGGGCGGGCAGACCGCGGCCGATGGCGGGGAGGGCGGCCATGATACCGACGGCCACGAGGGCGACCATCGGGATCCAGGCGCCGGCGCCCACGTCCCAGGCGTTGCCGCTCGCCGCGTACTGGGTGAGGAGGCCCGTGGCGCCCGACTTCTCGGAGACGGTGTACCACGGGAGGAAGCTGTCGATGAACGCGATCACGCCGATGGCGGCGAGCGCTCCGGACTGGACGCTGATCTTGACGGGCTGCACGGGTCCGAACCCTTCTCTGGTGGTGTTCAGTTGAGGCTCTGCGGTCCTTGCCCGGGCACCACTTCGCACGGGCTCTGGTTGCCGTCGGTGAAGGAATCGGGCCCGACGAACCAGCTGCACCACGTGTAGGCCTCGGGCAGGATGAAGGTCTTCGTCTCGCCGCCGCCGGTGCTTCCGCCGCAGGCGTCGGTCCGCACGGTGCCCGTCGTCCACTTCATGACGACCCCGTACAGGGCGTAGGCGGTGGTGCCGGGCGGCACCTGGATGGCGACCTTGGTGTTGGTGGACTTGGACGACGTGCGGGAGACGGACGAGTCGGTCCGGTGCTCGTAGTCGAAGACGGCGTTCGCCTGGCCCTCGGCCGCGGGGACGAAGGCCGAGGCGCCGGTGACGAGCGCGGTGCCCGCCACGGCGACGTGGGCCTTGACCGTCGTGCTCTCCGACTCCTGGATGGAGAGGGTCTGTTCGCGGGTGGTGCTCACCGACCAGGTCTCCGTCGAGCCGGTCTGGTTCTGCGACATCTGGGCGTCGACGACCTCCAGCGCCGTGCCGCCGTCCTTGACGTTCGTGTAGACGTAGGAGGTGTCGCACTTCGGCGGAGGGGCGGCCGCGTGGCCGGAGCTGCCGCAGCCGACGAGGGAGGTGAGGAGCGCGACGGTCACGAGGAGCGGCGCCGCGCTGCGCGCCGGTCGGATCGTCATGGTCCTCACCCGACCTTCAGGGAGAGGGACTTGACCACCACGCCGTTGTAGAGCGCCTGGACCTGGACGCTCCCCGCGATGGCGAGGTCGATCTGCTTGGTGTAGACGTGCCGGCCCTGGGCGACCGTGACCGGCAGGCTGCGTGCCTCGGGTTCGGACTGCCCGCCGCGGACCAGGTCGAGTTGTACCGTCCCGCCCGCGCCGCCCGCGTCGGTGATGAAGGCCACGTAGGCGGTCTGGCCGACCGGGAACGTGGTCGAGGCCCCGGTGATCCGCTGCTGCCCGGTGTCGAACCCGGTACCGGTCACGAGGTCCTGCACGCCGTCGTGGGCCTGGCTCGTGCCGGAGGAGCAGGCCGCGGCGGCGCACAGCGCCACGGCGACCACCCCCGACCGCACGACCGGACCCTGGCGACCGTTCATGTGCTCGCCCTCCGCTCGGGGACGGTCGAGAAGGGGACCGTCGGTAAAACGGTAGAGCTCCGGTCGCGGCTCGGTGAGGGATATGCGAAGTCGTGGCACTGCCGCTTCGAAACCGTGACAGATGTCCGGATCCGCGACGCGAGCGCCCCGATTCGGAACGGAGGTTTCGGTGATCTTCCTTGAGTAGAACAGAATGTGACGGACGGTCAGGCGGACGCTCTACGGGGCGGCCGTGCCACCCTCGCCCAGGACGGGCGCCACGAGCCGGTGGAGGTCGGCGGCCTGCGGGGCGGGGACGTGGGTGGCCAGGGCCTCGGCGATGGACGCGGCCCACTGCGCGCGGGTGATCCGCCCGAGCAGCAGCGGGAGGTCGCGCTCGGGGGCGAAGGCGATCTCCGTCGTCGTGCCCGGGGCGAGGCCGGTGGCCCGTTCGAGCCGCGTCACCTCGTCGCCGTCGTAGAAGCGGATGACGCCGTCCAGGTCGCAGAGCAGGGCGTCGAACGCGAGGTCGGTCATGGCTGGCGATCATGCCAGAGCCCCGCCGACCGGGCCCGGCGGGAGCCGTGCTCCCACGAAGGAGGAGGGGGGAGTTTGGCGGGCGGGGCGGGGAGTCTTGTATCGTTCCTCGCGAATCATCCAGAGGGGTGGAGGGACCGGCCCTACGAAGCCCCGGCAACTCCCCGTTCGACCCGGCGTCCGAAGTACGCGCCGTGCCGTCCGGGATCAGTGCCAACTCCGGCCTGTCGCCAACGTGGCGCGGGAAAGATGAGGAGACACGGTGCTCTCTGTGCTGTCCTTCGCCCGGGCGCTTCCCGCCCCGGCCCTTCCGCGTACCCGTCTCGTGCCCGGCGCAGGCATCCGGCCGACTTCTCCGGCCCGTTCTCGCTGACCACCCCCGCGCTCCCCGCGGGGAGCCCCCGCGTGCCGAACCCACCCGTCGGCCGCGGATTCGAGACTGGAGTACCCATCCATGGAGCTCACGAGCGGCGTCGGCGTGCTCGACAAGGCCACCGCGATCCTCGCCACCCTGGAGTCCGGGCCCGTCACCCTGGCCGGACTCGCCGCCGCCACCGGCCTGGCACGCCCCACCGCCCACCGGCTGGCCGTCGCGCTGGAACACCACCGGCTGGTCACCAGGGACCTCCAGGGCCGGTTCGTCCTCGGCCCCCGGCTCGCCGAGCTGTCGGCGGCGGCGGGGGAGGACCGGCTGCTGGCCGCCGCCGGGTCGGTGCTCGTGCACCTGCGCGACGTCACCGGCGAGAGCGCCCAGCTGTACCGCCGTCAGGGCGAGGTCCGGATCTGCGTGGCCGTCGCGGAGCGGCTCTCCGGTCTGCGCGACACGGTGCCGGTGGGGGTCACGCTCCCGATGAAGGTCGGCGCCGCCGCCCAGATCCTGCTCGCCTGGGAGGAGCCGGAGCGCCTCCACCGGGGGCTCCAGGGGGCGCGCTTCACGGCCACGGCCCTCAGCGGCGTACGGCGGCGGGGCTGGGCGCAGTCCATCGGCGAGCGCGAGCTCGGGGTCGCGTCCGTGTCGGCGCCGGTGCGCGGGCCGTCCAACCGGGTGGTGGCCGCGGTCACCGTCTCCGGCCCGATCGAACGGCTCACCCGGCATCCGGGCGCGCGCCTGTCCCAGGCCGTCATCGAGGCGGCGAACCACCTCACCGAGGCGCTGCGCCACCCGTGACCGGCCCGGCCCCGGCCCCGGGCCTGAGGCGTCGGCTCAGGCCCGAGGCCCCAGGCCCGGGGCGTCGGCTCAGGTCCGAGGCGCCGGCGTGAGGAGCGCCGGACGGGGAATGCGGCTGATCACCGAGCCGATCAGGGTGCCGATCGACACCCCGAAGACCGCCGAGACGGCCGCCAGCACCGACTGGGCCCCGTTGCCCACCTCGATCTGGGCGGTGTTCAGCAGGCCGAAGGAGCCCGGCACGACGATCCAGAACGCCGGCAGGTAGAGCACCTGCCAGAGCGGGCCGCCCGGCAGCCAGTGCACGAGGGTGGCGGCGACCGCGGCGGAGACCGCCCCGGCCAGGCCGCCGATCGCCGCGCCGTGCTCCGAGCCGATGACGACCTGGACGGTGACGCTCACCGCGATCACCGCGACGATCCACGGAACGGCGCTCGGCGGGGTGTTCACGTTGATCACGACGCCCGCGACGGCGATCGCGAGGCCGAGCCCGATCACCCACCAACTCGGCTTGGCCACCTGCACGTTGGCCAGCGCCGAGGCGGGCATGCCGATCGCGGTGGTGGCGGCGGCCACCCCGGCGAGGAACAGCGCGAGCTGCACCGCGCCGGACACCAGCCGGGCCGTCCCGGCGCTGGCCGAGCCCGCGGCGATCTCCGACAGGCCGGTGACCAGCAGCCCGCCCGGCAGCAGGATCGCCAGCGTGGCGACGATCGTCCGCAGCGGGCCGTCCAGCAGCGAGGCCTGCGCGAGCGCCAGGACGAGCAGCGCGACGAGGAACCCGGCCGTGACGGGCAGCAGCGGCCGCAGGGAGGGCAGGCGCCGGGCGAGCACGGTCAGTCCCGCGACGACCAGCGAGCCGGCCCCGGCCGCCAGCACGTTCGCGGCGGCCGGCTGCAGGAACATGCAGACCCCGACCCCGACCGGCAGCGCCCCGAGGTCCGCCACCCACGTCGGCCAGCGGGCCGGCGCCCGGCGGATCGCGTCCAGCTCGGCGAGCGCCCGCGGCCCGTCGAGCCCGCCGGCGCGCAGCCGGTGCACCAGGTGGAGGACGTCGGCCGTCTGCTCGAAGCGCAGTGCGGCGCCGACGGGCCGGAACGCGGTGGCGTCGTCCGGGCCCAGGGAGACGAACAGCCCGTTGGTCAGGGCGGCGACCTGCACCCCGGGCGCCCCCAGCGCCCGCCCCAGGCCGTGGAGTTCCTCCTCGACGTCGTGGACGGGCAGACCACCGCCCAGGAGGGCGTCGCCCAGTTCGAGCAGGAGGCGGCGGAGCGGGTCGGGCGGGGCGGCGGTGCCCCGGACCGGGGGAGACGTGCGTGACATGGCACGTATCGTCCCATCCCGCCCGATTCGGTCCGACCGTGCCCTTCTTCCGGGCGGTCAGCCCCCGCCCAGGAGCCCGCGTACGTAGGTCGCCTGGCCGACGTGCTGGAGGTCGTCGGAGATCACGCTGACCAGTCGCACCCCCAGGGTGACCGGAGGGTTCCACGACTCGTCGACGACGCGCGCGAGGGACGGGCCGTTGAGCCTGCGCACGAAGTCGACCGTCCGGGCGTGGACGGCCTCGTGGTAGCCCAGCAGCAGCTCGGCGGTGGCGGTGACCTCGGCGACCTGGGCGGGCCGGTGCCCGTAGCCGGTGGCCGCCGCGGCGAACGGGAGGGCGAAGCGCTCCGCCCAGCCGTCCGCGGTCCACACCTGCTCGCGGTCGGCCGCGTCGGCGACGTGGTCGTCCTGGATCCTGGTGAGGTGCCAGACCAGCCAGGCGATCGAGTTGGCCGGATCCCGCACCCGGAACGCGAGCTGCTCGGGGGAGAGGCCGTCGACGACGCCGGCGACCTCCTCCCGGATCCGGCCGAACGCGTCCACGAGGAGATCGGCGCTGGTCACACCCGTCACTGTCGCCTCCCGATCGGGGTCGTCCGGGGCTCGGCCGCCCCGACGAGCATGTTCCGACGAGCATGTCCCGCCGTAGACCTCCCAGCCACTCGGCGGCCCCGGCAGCCCCGGGCGGCCTGGGCACCGGAGGCCGTCACCGCCCGCGCAGCCGCCGCACCAGGTCGCGGGCGGCCTGCGGCCAGTCCGGGTGCTCGAAGGCGAAGCCCGCGTCCAGCAGTCTGGTCGGCACGACGCGGCGGCTCTTCAGCAGCAGCTCGGTCTCCGAGCGCAGCGCGAAGGCGCCGAGCTCGGCCATCCAGCGCGTGGCGGGCAGAGCGAGCGGCATGCCCCAGGCCGCCCGCAGGTCGCGCATGAACTCGCGCTGGGGCAGCGGGTGCGGGGCGGCGAGGTTGACCGGGCCGGCGAGGTCGTCCCGGGTGGCGAGGAACTCGACGGCGCGGACGAAGTCCCGCTCGTGGATCCAGGACACGTACTGCGCGCCGCCCGCGATCGGCCCGCCGGCGCCGAGCCGGGCCAGCCAGGAGAGCGAGTCGAACGCCCCGCCGCGCTCCGGCCCGAGGACGGCGGCCGTGCGCAGCGCGAGGCGGCGGGTGTGCGGGGTGTCGGCCTCGGCCTGGGCGTCCTCCCACGCGCGGGCGATGTCGATGCTGTACCGCCAGGAGGCCGGGGCGTCGGGCTCGGCGCCGCCGATCACGCCGTCGAGTTCGTCGTTGGGCGCGTCGTGGCGGTGGGCGTAGACGGTCGCGGTGCTCATCTGGAGCCAGACGGCGGGCGGGCGGCGGGCGGCGGCGACGGCCCGGCCGACGGCCCGGGTGGAGAGCACCCGGGAGTCCATCATGGCCCGCCGGTTCTCGTCCGTGTAGCGGCAGTTGACGCTGTGCCCGGCGAGGTTGAGCACCACGTCGCTGCCGTCGACCTCGGTCGCCCAGGCTCCGAGGTGCCGACCGTCCCACCAGACCTGACGGGGCCCGGCGGGCCGGCGGCTGAGGACGACGACACGGTGGCCGGCGGCGGTCAGGCGGTGGTCGAGCAGGGTGCCGAGCGCGCCGGAGCCGCCGGGAATGACGATCTTCATGGGTTCCCCCCTCATCTCGGGCTTCGAGCCTAGCGCCTCAATTGAACGCGTTCAAATATCCCGCTTCGCGCGATCGGTGGTTCACATCGGTTAGCCGGATCCGTATAGTCGGATCCGGCTAACCGAGACCGACTAGAGATCGGCGAGTACCTCGATGGCGAAACGAAAGATCTCCAACACGCTGGCGCTGGCCGTGCTGGGCCTGCTGCAGGAACAGCCGATGCACCCGTACGAGATGGCCTCCACCCTGCGGGAACGGCACAAGGACAGCAGCTTCAAGGTCAACTCCGGCTCGCTGTACGACACAGTCGAGTCGCTCGTGCGGCACGGCTGGATCGAGCCGGTCGAGACGGCGCGCGACGGCCGGCGGCCGGAACGCACCGTGTACGCGGTCACCGGCCTGGGCCAGGACGAGTTCGTCCAGTGGATCGACGAACTGCTGCGCACGCCCGTCGCGGAGTACCCGAAGTTCATGGCCGCGGTGTCCTACCTCGGCGCGCTCGGTCCGGACGGGGCGGCGGAGGCGCTCGCCGAACGGGCGGAGCACCTGGCCCGGCGGATCGAGGAGACGGGCACGGTGCTGGCCGACACGGTCGGCTCCGGCGGCGTCCCCCGGCTGTTCATGATCGAGGTCGAGTGCGCGCTGCACGCCTGGGAGGCCGAACTGGCCTGGACGCGGCGGACGGTCGCCGAGATCCGCGACGGCAGCCTCGCCTGGCCCGGGGCCGAACGGGCCGAACGGACCGAGCAGGGCTGGACCTGGTCCGACCCGACGGACGAGAAGGGAACCACCACCCGATGACCGAGGTGCTGATCGTGGGAGCCGGCCCGGCCGGGCTGTTACTCGCGAGCGAACTGCGGCTCGCCGGCGTCGACGCGGTCGTGCTCGAACGCCACCCGCGGCGGCCGGACTATTGCCGCGGCTTCAACCTCAACGCCCGCGCCCTGGACCTGCTGGCCCGGCGCGGCCTCGCCGAACGGCTGATCGCCGAGGGCCGGCAGGTCCCGCACGCCGCGTTCTCCGGCCTGCCCGTGACGCTCACCCTCGCGGGCGCGCACACCGGCCACCCGTACTCGCTGGGCATCCCGCAGACCCGGGTCGAGGAGGTCCTGGAGCAGCATGCCCTCGACCTGGGCGCCGACATCCGGCGCGGACACGAACTGCTCACGCTGGAACAGGACTTCGAGTCCGTCACCGCCACCGTGTCCGCCGACGGAGGCGAGTACCGCATCCGGGCCGCGTACCTGGTCGGGTGCGACGGCGGCCGCAGCACCGTCCGCAAACGGGCCGGCATCGGCTTCCCCGGCACGGCGGCGACCCGCTTCTCCCTCCTCGGCGACGTCGAGCTCGCCGGCCCGCAGGCGCTGCCGTTCGGCGTGACCACCGGCCCCGGCGGCAGCGTGTTCGCGATACCCCGCCCGGGCTACGTGCGGATCATCACCGCCGACCGCCGGCCGCCCGCCGACCAGGACACCCCGGTCACCCTCGACCTGCTGCAGACCGCCGTGGACGAAGCGCTCGGCCGTCACGTCGAACTGCGCGCCCCGCGCTGGCTGACCCGCTTCGGCGACGCCGCCCGGCAGGCGGCCGAGTACGTCCGGGGCAGGACCGTCCTCGCCGGGGACGCCGCGCACATCCACCCGCCGGCCGGGGCGATCGGCGTCAACCTCGCCCTGGACGACGCGTTCAACCTCGGCTGGAAGCTCGCCGCCACCGTCCGCGGCACCGCCCCGGCCCACCTGCTGGACAGCTACCACGCCGAACGCCACGCCGCCGGAGCACACGTGCTGGCGAACACCCGCGCCCAGGTGCTGCTCGGCGAGCTGGGCGCGCCCGGCGACCGGTTCGCCCCGCTCACCGACCTGCTCGCCCGCGTCGCCCGCCACCCCGACGGCAACCGCGCCCTCGCCGAGACGGTCACCGGCCTGGACACCCGCTACGAGACGCGCCCCGACACCGGCCACCCCTGGCTGGGCCGCCTCGCCCCCGACCTCACCCTGACCACCGGCCACGGCCGCACCCGCCTCAGCGAGCTGCTCGCCCCGGGGCGCGGCGTCCTGCTCGACCTGACGGGAGGAACGGACGTCCGCGCGGCGGCCGCAGGATGGGCGGACCGCGTGGACCTCGTCACCGCGACCTGCCCCGACCACCCCGACCTCGACGCCGTCCTCCTGCGCCCGGACGGCCACACCGCCTGGCTGCGCACCGCCGAGGACGACGACGGGACCGACGGGCTCCGGCAGGCGCTCCAGCACTGGTACGGAGCTGCCTGATCGTCGACCGTCGGGGGGCGGTCGCGGTGCCGATGCCGCGACCGCCCCCGCAGGTGGGTCCGTCCGCTACAGCGGTTCGTCGGCTACAGCAGCCCGACCAGGAACCGCACCGCCAGCACGCAGCCGAGCAACAGGAACCCGCCCAGGAGCCAGAGTCCCGCGCCGAACGCGAGGCCGGCCAGACGGTCACCGAGGGTCAGAGGGGCGCCGTCCCACGGCTCCTCCTCCTGGGCGGACACGACGAACAGGACGGTGGCAGCACAGAGGGCGCCCACGGCCGCGCCCGTGTACTGCGGCCGGTCGTCCTGCACGAAGGCGAAAGCGGCCCCGCAGATCAGGAGCAGGAGCCAGGCCCAGGTCCGGAAGCCGCGGAAGTGGAAGCGGTGCATCCGGTGATCCTGCCAGGCGCCGAAGGCCACGCACCAATCGTGTCCCGACACCCTGCCCGACCTTCGGATCGGTGCTCGGGGCCGCGGACCCGATGTCGCGCCGTTCACCCCGCGCGGAGCACGGTCATGATGGTGACGTGACGAACAGCAACGAGAACCACGTGAAGGTCCACTACCCGCTGGACGTGGACGAGAACGGCTGGCCGCCGGTGGGCGTCGAGAGCCTGTGGGCGGAGGACCTCGGCGACGGGACGGTCCGCGTCGCCAACGCCCCGTGGTTCGCACAGGGCGTCGCGAGCGGCGACGTCGTCCGGGTCGAGGTCGACGACGACGGCGTGCGCTGGGCCGAGGAGACCGTCGACGCCTCGGACCACTGCACCGTCCGGCTGATCGTGCTGCAGGACGGCGGCTCGGCCGGGGCCCGGCAGTCCGTGCTGGACGAGTTCCAGCGGCTCGGCGCGACCGGCGAGGGCGTCGAGCGGTTCGGGATGGTCGCGCTGGACGTCCCGCCCTCGGCCGACCTGCCGGGCATCCGCGCCCTGCTGGAGCGCGGCGACGCGGAGGGCCGGTGGGACTGGGAGGAAGGCTGCGTCACCGCCGCCTGGGCCGCGCACGACGGGGCCGCCGCCGACGACTGACAGCGGGGCCGGTCGAGCAGCCGGAGCGCGGACCGTGCTGCGCCCCGACCTCCGAAAGGCCGTGGGGGCCGCGCCCGGGGGGTGGGGCCCCCACCCGCGCAGCGGAAGGGGCGCTGAGAAGCAAAACAACACGATCGCGTAACTAACAAACTGCGCGTCGTTGGTGGACGGCACAAACACCAACAC
>NZ_JBHYWI010000016.1:0-14053 GCF_042751525.1 Kitasatospora sp. NPDC059408 | reverse complement strand
CCGCCGACCTCGGCCGGGGGGGCGGGCGGACCCGCCGGGGGGCGCACCGGGCGGCCCCCCCCCCTCCTACCGGCGGGGGGCCCGCAGGGGGGGGTTGGGGCCCCCACGGGTCACAGGTCTCGCAGGTCTCACGAGTCTCACAGGTCGTGCAGGTCTCACAGGTCGTGCAGGTCGTGCGGGTCGGGCTCAGCCCGTCGGGCCGAGGCGCGACCAGCTGTCGGACGGGTCACTGGTGTTCGGGGTCCCGTGGTTGTCGGGGCCCTTGGTCCACCACCGCGCCTTCCAGTAGTAGCCGTTGTACGAGACCACGGTCCGCGTGGCGCCGTCCGGGTCGCCCGCGACGATGGCCGTGCCGGGCTGCACGCCGCTGTTCCTGGGCTCGGCGACGAAGCCGGCGTAGGAGGTCAGCCCGTACGCGCTGCCGTCCTTCGGGACGCCGCCGCTGAAGGCGTTGCCCTGGGCGTCGAGGAAGCGCCACCACTGGCCGTTGCTCCAGTCGCAGTCGCGCACCGTGAGGCTGCCGAGGCGCTGGTCTGCGCCGAGGCACTGCTCGTGGCCGCTGGTCGTGCTCTTGATCCGGTACCAGCCGGCGCCGCCCTCCTCGCTGACGTTCCAGAGCTGGTTGGCGTTGCCGTTCTGCGAGTCGACCAGGTGGGCGGTGGTCCAGCTGCCCGGGTGGTCGATCACGTTACCGCTGTTGAAGTCCTGGATCTTCCAGAGGTCGCCGGTCTTCCACAGGGCGAACGGCGCGAAGGCCGGGTTGTAGGTGCGGGCCGGGTCCCAGGGCTCGGCCTGGCAGGACGAGCCGCCGGTGGCGCCCAGCGTGGCCGGGGTGGTGCCCTTGCGGGCGTCCTGGGCGAGCCCGTACTCCGTGCCGTTCACCTTGATCTTGAAGTTGGCCGGGCCGGTGATCGGCAGGTAGTACTTGATCCCGATGTCCCGCGCCTTCCCGGCCGGGACGTCCTCGCAGTACCCGAGCCTGATCGTCACCCGGTGGAAGTCCGCCTTCAGGCCGCCGACGTTCGGGCCGGTCCGGCCGGGCGCCACGGCGCCGGTCATCTCGTGCCAGGCCTCGTCCTTGATCAGCGGGGGAGTGGACGTCGGGATGTCGAAGGACAGCTCGGTACCGGCCGGGAGGGTCTGGCCGGTGTTGTTGGTGATCCGCAGCTTGGGCTGCATCGGCCACAGCTGCGCGTTGTCGGACGGGAAGTCCGCGAGCTCGGCCTTGACGTCCAGGGTCTGCTGCGGGAGCGCCTGGTCGCTGCGCACCGCGCCGGGCGCGCCGGAGCCGCGCAGGGTCTGGTCGACGAGGGTGGTCATGTCGTAGCCCATGCCCCACTCGCCGTTGGAGCGCTTGGTGTAGTCGCCGCCGAGCTCCCAGATCATCGCGCCGCCGATGCCGTTGTCGGCGATGTACTGGGCCTTGGCCTTGATCGACTGGTCGTCCTCGGTGGAGATGAAGACCTTCTTGGCGTCGTTCCAGAGCCAGGTCGACTGGGTGGCCGGGTCGAAGTTCCGCTCGTAGCCGCCGACCTGCTGGTTCGGGTTCACCCTGTAGTCCGGGAGGTAGCCCGGCCGGATCCCGTCCTGGAGGTTCTTGGCGTGCCACAGCGGGTTCGAGCCGGCCCCGACCTCGTTGCCCATGACGTCGGTGTCGTGCCACACGTTGTCGATGCCGGTGGCGCCGTTGCCGCACTTCTGGGCGAGCCCGGTGCCCGGCTGGCATTTGGACTGGTCGCCCTCGGCGGTGCCCCACAGGCCCTTGGTGCCGCCCGTGACGCCCTGCCAGCCGCGGGTGTAGTACGGGACGCCGATGTTGATGCGGCCGGCCTGCAGCGCGCCCCGGTAGTAGTGGTAGGCCCAGTCGGTGTTGAAGTAGCCGGTCTTCTGGTAGTCCTTGGTGTTCGGGTCGGTGTCGTTGTAGATCCCGGCGGCGGCCATCTCGTTGTCCTGGCCGCTGTCGTACAGCGGCGCCTGCGGGCCGACGTAGCTGTTCCACGAGCCGTGCAGGTCGTAGGACATCACGTTGACGAAGTCCTGGTACTGCAAGGCCTGCTGGTTCTCCTCGCCGCGCACCAGGTACCCGGAGGACGAGGCCGCCGAGGTCAGCAGGAAGTAGCGGCTGTTGGCGGCACCGGACTGGTCGAGCTTGGCGCGCAGCGTCTTCATCAGCGCGACGTAGCCCGCCTGGAGGCCGGCCCGGCGGGGGTTGGCGATGCCCTGGTCGTTGGGGTTGCCGGAGTTCTGGAGCGAGGCCGGGTACTCGTAGTCGATGTCGACGCCGTCGAAGCCGTACTGGTTCAGGAAGGCGGCGACGGAGTCCGCGAAGGTGTTGATCCCGGCTTGGTTGACCGAGCCGTCGGCGTTGGTGGCCATGGTGTAGAAGCCCTGGGTCTGGGCCCAGCCGCCGACCGAGATCAGCGTCTTCACCTGCGGGTGCTGGCGCTTGTACCGGGTGAGGAGGTTGAAGTGGCCCTGGTACGGGAGGGACGGGTCCATCTCGGCGCCCGCCACACCGGGCCAGGTCGTCTTGGTCGCCTCGTCACCGACGGCGATCCGGTTGTCCTGGCCGACCGAGGCGAAGGCGTAGTTGACGTGACTGACCTTCGACCAGGGGATGTTCTTGACGAGGTAGCGCGGCTCGCCGTTGGCGCCGGTGCGCCAGCCGGTGAAGTACCCGACGACGCGCTTGTTCCGGCCGCCGAGCCACTCCCGGCCGCTGGTGTCGTACACGTCGCAGTAGCGGGCGCCCGGGCTGGGCGTCATCCCGTCCGGGCGGCAGTCGCCGGAGGCGGCGGGCTTGGCCCGCCGGTCGTCCGGGGTGGCGTCGAACGGGTCGCCCGCGTCGGTGGCGGAGCCCACCGGGGACTCGCCGCAGTCCACCTGGACGGCGCGCGAGCCGTCGTTGCCGTCGGTGACCGCCAGGCACTTCTGGGTGGCCTGGTTGCGCAGCCACGTCCCGGCGTGGGTCCACTTCTGGTTGGGGTTCGGGCCGCAGCCCCACTGCTGCACGGTGCCGCTGGGGACGTCGACGTCCAGGCACTTGCCGCTGTTGGCGTTGACCACCCGGGACTGGTCGTCCAGGGTCCACTGCTGGTTCCTGCTGCCGCCGCAGCCCCACTGCTGCACCTTGGCGCCGTCCGCCTGGCCGTTGGTGCTGCCCAGGTCGACGTCCAGGCACTTGTTGGTGACCATGCTGCGGATCTCGCCGGGGCCGACGCTCCAGTCCCGGTTGTCCGTGCTGTGCTGGCCGGACTCGCCGCCGGCGGGGGTGAGCGTGACGGACGTGTTGTGTCCGATGATCTGGGAGATCAGCTCGCCGCCGGGATAGTCCATCATCATGACGCCGGTGCGGCCGCCGGTGTCGGAGTTCTTGAAGTAGTCCCAGGCCCAGTGGTTGACGCCCCACGTGCCCCCGGCGCCGCCGGCCACGCTGTACGGGTAGGCGCCGGCGCTGGCCCCGGTCAGGTAGTTGAAGTAGAGGGCGGTGTTGTCGGTGTCCGCGCGCGTCTTCGTCAGGTGCGCGAGGACCTTGTCCCACTTGGGCTTGATGTCGGCGACGGTCGGGATGTCGTAGTCGTTCTGGACGCGGGCGTCCACCGAGGCCGTCTTCAGCCCCCACTCGCCGTACAGGCCGCCGTGCGGGCCGCGGAAGGAGTTGAGCACGATCCGCCCGCGCACCTGGCCGAGCAGCGGCGTGTCGGCCGACTGGCCGCGCGTGACCGAAGGCGTCCAGAAGTACCGCTGGTAGCGGTCCACGTACTTCTGGAACTCGTCGCCCATCAGCTGCTGCGTCTCGGCGGTGGACAGCTCCGTCTTCTGCGGCAGCCGCGGACCGCAGGGCCGGTGCGCACCGACGATGCCGCAGTCGTCCGGGAGGTCCGGCCACACGGTCTTGTAGACGGTGTTCTCGGTCTTGAGGCTGAGCAGCACCGTCTCGGTGGGGTGCGCGTCGAGCCACTTGGTCAGCGGGTCGAGCACACCGAAGCCGAACGCCGCGTGCTGGCCCATGATCCCGTGCCACAACCAGAGCTTGTCGTCCGCGCTGTCGCCGTCGGGGTCGACCCGGATGTCGATCGACCGGATGCCGGCGTTCAACTGGTCGACGAGGGACGTCTGTTGATCGTTGTCCCACTCCTGCGTGGTGACGGCGTCACCGCCGTAGTGGGACATGGTCTCGTGCGTGCCGGGGATCGACAGCGAGCCCAGCGGGGCGGAGTCCTCGACGTTGTTCATCCACATCGGGTTCGAGGCGGTCTTGAGGCTCTCGTAGTAGGGCCAGCCGTAGGAGTTGGTCGCGGGGGTGTTGGGGGTGTTGCGGTACCCGTTCACCGCGTCGCTGCCGGGGCCGGCCGCGACGCACCCGAATGACTGTGGCCCCGAGGGCGGCGATTTGGGGTCGAGGAGCTGGGCGGCGACGTAGTTGAGGCACTTCTGCTGGGCCTGCTGCCCGAACGAGTTCGGGTGGATGGCCTCCTGGATGTCACCCCGCTGCGGGCTCGCCCAGAAAGGCAGGTACGGGATCCAGCGGACCCACTCCGCGTCGCGCGCGGCGATGGGGTTCGCCGCGTTGTCCTTGGTGGCCTGCTTGGCATCCTTGCTGCACAGTTCGTGGCCTTGGAAGAGTCGGCCGAGGTCGACGAACGAGGCTCGCTGATCGGCTGCCGCCGTGGTCAGCGCCGAGGACAGGGCCTGGATGACCCCTTCCCGCGCCCAGTCGACGTCCTTGTCCTTGAAGGGGCAGCCACCGTAGTTCCAGCGTGGCCACCTGGCGAGGTTGCCCTCGGGATCACGCATCAGGCTCGATGGCGGCAGGACACTGGGATAGGACTGCAGGACGAGTTGATACGAGTCGGCGGGGTAGTTGCCGGCCGCCATGGCCTTCTTGACCGCGATCAGGGCGTTCTCGACCTTGCCCTGGAGCTTCGCGAGGTCACTCTGGAAGGTCTTGTTGGTGGAACCGTCCGGCGCGCTGCAGGGAGACTGGAGGTTCGTCGCGTAGGCGAGGGCACAACTGCTGATGATGTCCGAGAAGTGGACGTCGTTCCCGCCGATCGACACCACGATCATCTTGATGCGCCGGTTCTTGTCCGCCGCGATCGCGGCGAGTTGATCGGCCTGTGACGTGGGCTCCTTCCACTTCGGATCCGCCGAGATGATGTTGTCCGTGATCGCTCCGGAGCAGGCCAGGTTGATGCGCTCGGGGTCCGGGCTGTTCGGGATCCGGACGCCGGTGATCTCGGCCATGGTGGAACGGTCACACTTGTTCCCCCCGGTGTCGTACGAGGTGTCGACGGTGCTGCCGTCCGCCCGGGGGATGTTCTTGTAGACGGAGGTGGACTGGTCCGTCCCCCAGAAGCCCGAATCATCCGTCTTGGCGTTCCCGGCCCATCGCCCGCCCTCGCCGGAGATGAAGCTGTCGCCCATCGAGATCACCACCGGATGGGCGTCCGGGTTGGGATCGGCCGCGGCGGACTGCGCGGGCGTCGCCACGGTCTGGGCGACCGCGGACAGCAGGGCCGTCGACAGGAGGACGGCCATGCCGCGGAGCAGACCCGGTGGTCGGCGCCGAGGCCGTGGTGGTGCGGAGGTGTGCACTGACGTGTCCTTTCCGGCGGCTCCCGAACGGGAACCGGACCGGGCGAGGAAACCGCGCTGACGTGCACAGGACGTCGACGTCGCGTCAACACGGGCGTCGGCAGCGGCGCCGGCGCAGGGTGTACGGGTCGTCAGAATCCGTGGAACCGCAGGTCGGAGCGTCATTGTCAGTGCCTCTCCATAGTGTGGAACCAACGTCGGAGGGGGCGCCGGAGAGGCGTCGGGAGAGGGGTAGGACCATGGCTGTGAACAGGATCAAGCACAAGGTCAACCACGTGTCGCTCGTGGTCGACAAGTCCGGTTCGATGCGCCAGCACGAGGGGCAACTCGTGCGGGTGGTGGACGAGTTCGTGAAGGGGCTGCAGGAGGAGTCGGACCGGCTCGGGCACGAGACGCGGATCAGCCTCTACGCGTTCGACCACGAGGTGCAGAACCTGGTCTGGGACATGGACGTCAAGCACCTGCCGTCGCTCAAGGGCCTCTACCAGGTCGACAACGGTGCGACGGCGCTGATCGAGGCGGCCGTGAAGTCCTTCGACGACCTGAAGAACATCTGGGAGGGCTACGGGGAGCACTCGTTCCTCCAGGTCGTCGTCACCGACGGCGAGGAGAACGCCTCCGGCTGCTCGGAGAACGGGCAGATGCACATCCGCATGAACGCCACCGAGGGTGCCGCCGTCCTGCGCTCGTGGACGGACCGGATCCGGCAGGCCATGGACGACCTGCCCGACCACTGGACCTCGGCGATCCTGGTGCCGAACTCCCTGGCCAAGCGCACCGCCCAGGGGTACGGGTTCCCGGCGGGCAACATCGCGATCTGGGACGCGGACTCCAGCAAGGGCGTCGAGGAGGCCATCGGCACCGTCAAGTCGGCCGCCACGAGCTTCCTGCGCGGGCGCGAGCAGGGTGTGCGCGGCACGAAGAACCTGTTCACCATGGGCCAGGACCTGAGCACGGCCGACGTGAAGGCCAGCCTCGACGCCCTGGACGCCGGCAAGTACACGCTGATCCCGGTCGACGAGCAGGTGCAGATCCGCGAGTTCGTCACCCGCTCCGGGCACGAGTACAAGACCGGCTGCGCCTTCTACGAGCTGTCCAAGCGCGAGAAGATCCAGGGCTCCAAGCAACTCGCCGTGGCGGAGAAGGACCCGGCCACCGGCAAGATGACGGGCCGGGTGTTCTCGGGCCCGGCGGCCCGTCAGCTCCTGGGCCTGCCGCAGTCGGAGGTCACGGTGAAGCCGGGGGAGAACCCGTCGTACACCGTGTTCGTGCAGTCGACGTCCGTCAACCGGAAGCTGGTGCCGGGCACCCGGCTGCTCGTCATCCGGTAGCCGGATCGGTGGTCGGGCCGGGGGCCGGGCCGGCGGCCGAGTCCGCCCGGCGCATGCGGTGCGCGGTGCGCAGGCCCTGTTTGGCGGCGGTCGCGACCAGGCCGCCGAGCGTGGTCCTGGCGGGGTCGTGGGCCACGAGGCGCTCCAGCACCGGCAGCGCGCGGTCGTCGGCGGTGGAGCCGAGGGCACGACAGACCAGGGCGCGCAGGTCCGGGTCGGGGTCGGTGGTGAGGGCGATCAGATCGTCGACGACTGCCGGGCCGAAGGCGGCTATGGCCGCGGCGAGGTGACCGGCCTTCGGGTTCCGGCGCTCCAGCATGGTCTGCCAGAGCGCGGCGAGTGCGTCGTCGCCGCCGATGTCGCCGAGGGCGCGGGCGGCCGCGGTGCGGACCCACCCGTTGTCGTCGTTCAGCCGGGTGGCGAGGGCGGGGACGGCGGTCCCGGCCCCGAGGAGGCCGAGTGCCTCGCAGGCGCCCTCGCGGGTTTGCGGGTCGGGGTGTTCCAGCAGGGCGGTGATCAGTGGGACGGCGCTCCGGAACCCGAGTTCGCCACAGGCGACCGCGGACCACCGCACCCCGCGGTGCCCGGTGTCGGCAACGGCCCGCAGGAGGCCCGGTTCGAGGTCCGCGTCACCGAAGAGGGCGATCCGGTTGAGGGCCTTCGTCCAGACGGTGACGTCCTGCGTGCGGTGGTCGGAGGCGACGTCGTGCAGGGCCGCGAGGGCCTGCGGGTGGCCGAGTTCGGCCCACTGCAGCAGCGCGTCGATCGCCCGGATGCGGGCAGTGCGGCCCGCCCGCAGCTCGGCGGCGTGGACGGTGACCAGGGAGGCCGGCCCGTCGGGCAGGTGGCCGAGCGCGTCCCCGAGCGGCCCCGCGAGCGAGGGTTCGAGCCCGGCGAGCCGCAGGGCGAGCAGGCCGATCCGCTCGCCGACGTCCTCGTCGTAGAGCGCGTTGCGGCACAGGTTGGCGGAGAGCTTGCCGACCGTACGGAACAACAGGAACGCGGGGTCGGCCCCGTCGAGGGCGTCGGTCCGGCCGGACATCGCCGCGGCGACGGCGGCCTGCGGGCGACCGGAGGCCCGCAGGACCGCCTCCGCCCACACGAGCGGTTCGGCCTGCTGCTCGTACAGGAGGCGGCCCCACAGACGGCGGATGGCGGCGCTGTCGTCGGTCATGCGGTGATCGTTCCACGCGGGGTGCCCCCGGCCAACGGCTTTTCACGGCCGTGGGCCGGGCGCGCCCCGAAGCCGGCGAGGGGCGGAACGACCAGGTCAGGCGGCGGCCGTCGCCCGGAGGGCGGCCGACAGGTCGCGGGCCTCGTGCTCGGTCATCCGGGGCGTCTCGTACGGCACCGCGTTGACCCAGCGCTGCGCCAGCCGCGCGATCCGCTCGCCGTAGCGCTCCGCCGTGATCAGGTCGCCGCGCGATCCGGCCTGCTCCGGGCCCAGGTCGGCGTGACTCTGGCTCATCAGGCCGAGCCACGAGCCCAGCCGGTTGACGTCGTCGCGGGTGCCGCCGCTCCAGTTGTTGCCCGGCATGTCGCCGACGCCGACCCACTGCATGCCCATCTGGGCACCGAAGACCGCCAGTTGCTCCAGGACCGTCAGCTTGTCGCCGCTCTGCGAGGCGGACATGGTGAACGCGCCGGCCAGCTTGTCCTTCCACGCCTGCGTCGTGAACGGGGTGAACGCCGCCTCCATGAACGCCTTGAACACCGCCGACACACTGCCCATCAGGGTCGGGCTGCCGAAGACGATCGCGTCGGAGCGGCCGAGCAGCGCCATCACCTCCGGATCGCGCCAGCGGCCCGCCGTGACGTCCTCCGCCCGGATCTCGACGACGTGCACCTGCGCGCCCGGCACCACCCGGGCCCCGTCCGCGAGGTGCTCGGCCAGCACCCGGGTGTGCCCGTGCACCGAGTGGTAGACCACCGTGACGGTGACGGTCGGTGCATCGTGCTCACGGTCAACGCTGTTGACTGTCATGACTGTTCACTACTTCCGTTCGTGGGGAAGCCCTGCTTGCCCCACCATCACAGCCTGCCCGCGGCACGGCATCAACGCCGAACTCCGGCATGCAGCGATCGGCCCCGCCGATCGATCGCGCTAGCCTGGCCCCGTGGACAGGATCGAACTCGAAGCATTCGTCGCGGTCGCGGAAGAACTCCACTTCGGTCGCGCCGCCGCACGCCTGCACCGCGGGCAGCCCACCGTCAGCGACGCCGTCCGACGGCTGGAGAGCGCTCTGGGCGGCCGGCTGTTCCACCGCACCAGCCGACGGGTGACACTGACCGACCTCGGCGAAGCGCTGCTGCCCGACGCCCGGGCCACCCTCGCCCAGCTGCGCCGCTTCCAGCAGCGCGGACGCGCCCTGGCCGCCGGCGACCGGGCTCGCACCACTCTCGTCGTCGCCCACGCCGAATACACCGGCCAGCAGCTCCTGTTGCGCTGCCTCCCGCAACTGCGCGACCGGTTCCCCGACGTGACGATCGTGCCGGAGTGCATGCCGACCACGGCCCAGCTCACCGCCCTGCGCGCCGAGACGATCGGCCTGGGCATCGGCTGGGCGGCCGGCGGCATCAACGGCGTTCGCGCGAGGGTGCTCTCCACCGAACGCTTCGTGGCACTCGTCCCCGCCGCCCACCCCCTCGCCGGGCACGCCGAGTTGAGCGCGGCCGAGCTCTCCACCACCGACCTGCTCACCTGGCCCCACCAGATCAACAGCGGCCTCTGCGACCGCCTCCTGGCCGCCTTTCAGATCGGCGGAGCCGACCTCCGCATCATCAGGACCGCCGACAGCGTGCAGGCCATCGCCGCCCACGTCGCGGCGGGCGCGGGCATCGGCATCACCGTCGAGTCCGCCCTCGACCACGAGCCGCCGGGACTGCGCATCATCCCCCTCACCGGCCCGTCGACGACCGTCGACCAGGTCGTCCTCACCCCCACCGACCCGACGGACACGGCGACGGCCCTGCGCGACCTGCTGCTCCACGCCTCGAAGGAACCGGCGCTTGCGGATCTCTGACGCCGCTGCCCAGGTGTCAGCCCTTGGCGGCGGGAACCGGTTCGCCCGTGACGCCGTCGACCAGCGCACGGCTGCCGAGCGGCCGGGCCAGGTGCGTGCTCAGCCGGGCCGCACCGCCGTCCTCGCAGCCGATGTCCGGGCCGGAGGCATCGCGGCGTTTCAGGACGATCGTGACCCGGTCGGCCGCTTCGTGGGCGACCAGGTCGGGCCGGTAGTCGCAGCCGCCCCAGTCGACGTGGAGAGAGACCGTGTGGCCGTCGGAGCCGACCGACACCGCGCCGACGCGCGGGTCGTCCACGGCGATCGGGCCCAGCACCGAGGCGTCCCGCACCTTGTACGGCAACGGGTAGGGATCGCCCCAGACGTAGCACGCCGCGACTCCGGCCGCTGCCACGCCCGCCGCGACCAGCCAGCGCCTCTCCCGACGCGTGAGTTCCATCCTCAGGCCCTTCCCCCGTGCTGTGGAGCCGGCACTGTACCGTCACGGAGGCCGCGGCGGCGCACCCCGATCGCGAGGCCGGTCACACGCGGAGCGTTTGAACCTCTGCCTGCTCACCGGCCGCGCGGTCGGTTGACAACCGCGCGGCCGGGGACGAGGGTCGACTCCCTGATCGGGTCGACGGGGGAGAGACCGATGAACCTTGAGGAGCTGAAGCGTCAGGCGCTCCGCGTCCACGACCTCTATGACGAGCTGAACCGCCGTGAGCGCGGCCGGACGTGGACGCGCGGCGACTTCATGCTCGGATTCGTCGGGGACGTCGGCGATCTGGCCAAGCTCGTCATGGCCGAGGAGGGCGTGCGCGACGTCCCCGGTGGCCGGCCGGCGCTGGAGCACGAACTCGCCGACTGCCTCTGGTCGGTGCTGATCCTCGCCCACCACTACGACGTGGACCTCGAAGCCGCCTTCCGCCGGACCATGTCCGACCTCGGCGCGTCCATCGCCGGCAAGCTCGCCGCCGCCGACGGTGAGCACACGGGTTCCTGACGGAACGTCAGTCGACGGTCGGCCATGGCACCGTCGTCTCGGCCGGGGCGGTGTAGTCGGTGCCGGGGACGTCCCAGCCGTAGAGGCGGCCGACCTGGGCCCGGAACCAGGCGGTGTCGGCGAGTTCGGGCAGGGTGTCGGTGGTCGCGGCGGCCCAGCGTTCGTGGACGGCGGCCTGCACCTTGTCGTCCATCTCCCAGCCGTCGAGGCGGATCCGCTGCTCCTCGTCGAGCTGCAGCGGTGCCGCGCCGGTGAGCTGCTGCCACAGGGCGGTGGCCTGCTGGGCGGTGCTCTGGAAGCCGTCGCCGAGGACGGCGTGCAGGAGGCTGGTGTAGAGGGCGATGGACGGGATGGCCGTGGAGGCCTGGGTGACGGCCGCGCCGGCGACCACGGTGTGGGCCCGGCCGCCGAGCGGGGCGAGGTCCTGCTGGAGGCGGCGGGCGGTGTCCTCCAGGTGCCGCTTGGCCGCGCCGATGGTGCCGGCCCGGTAGATCGGCGCGGTGAGGTCGGAGCCGACGTAGGTCAGGGCCACCGTGTGGAAGCCGTCCCCGACGAGGCCGCGGTCCGTCAGGGCGTCGATCCACAGCTTCCAGTCGACGCCGCCCATGACCTGCACGGTCGCGTCGCGTTCCGGGTCGGCGGCGGGCGCGAGTTCGAGTGAGCCGACGAGCGGGGTGTCGCCGTCGAACTGCAGGGTCTTGGCCCGGTAGGCGGAGCCCAGGGGCTTGATCACGGAGTGGTGGACCTCGCCGGTGCCGGGGTCGGTGCGGCGGGGCGCGGCGACGCTGTAGACGAGGTAGTCGACCTTGCCGTACCGGGTGGCGAGATGGTCGAGCGCCTCGTCCTTGGCGGCGGCGGAGAAGGCGTCCGCGTTGAGGAACGCGAAGCCGCCGTCCGTCCCGGCGAGCTCCGCCGCGCGGGCCGTCCGGTACCAGCCGGCGGAGGCGGTGCGGCGTTCGGTCTCGGGGGCCTCGAAGGCGATGCCGAGCCCGCGCATGCCGTACGTGCGCAGCGCGGCGACGGTCGCGGCGAGGCCGTAGCCGGCGCTGGAGCCGATGATCAGGGCGACGGGCCCGTCCGCGGCGGCCGGGTCCGCGGCCGCCGGGCGGGTGCGTGCGGTGTCGGTGGGTGCGGTGTCGGTGGGTGCGGTATCGGTGGGTGCAGGGGTGCGCTCCCAGAGCTCGTCGACGACGGCGGCGCAGCCCCCGGGGTGGGAGTTGAGGTAGAGGAAGCCCCGGTTGCCGGGCTCGATCTCGCGGAGGGTCATCGGTGTCCTTCGTGCCTGGTGACGAGCGTCTTTGTCTTCATCCTGTCGGGTGAGCGGGTGCGGGTATGTGGCGACATGCGCCAGGGTCCGCTCGCGAATCTTGTCGGAGCCGTCCCTACGCGCGCGACGCCTTCGTGGGCGACCGCGGCGACGGCCTGTCACCTGCGGTTTCGGGGGAGGGCGGTTCGCCGGAACGGCTCTGCGTGGCTGATTGACTCCCCCTCGGACGGGCCGGAGGCTGAATTGATCTGACGCTGCGTCAGATCAATTGATCCGATGGAGGATTGCTGTGAGACAGAGACCGGTTCCCCGCCGCACCAGACCCCTGATGGCGCTGCTCGGAACGCTGGCGCTGGCGGCGGGCGGACTCGCCCCGGCGGCGGCCGCGTACGAGCGGGGAGGCCCGCAGGTGCTGCTCGTGTGCAACGGCAGCACCGCAGCCTGCCCGAGCGGCGCCGCGCAGCAGTACGGGACCATCCAGGCCGCGGTCGACGCCGCACGCGGCGGTGACTGGGTGCTGGTCTGGCCCGGCGTGTACCACGAGAAGGCCACCGCCGAGGCCGGCGTGCTGATCACCACCCCCGGCGTCCACCTCCGCGGGCTCGACCGCAACCGGGTGGTCGTCGACGGCAGCAACGGCAGCGCGGCGCAGCCCTGCCCGGCCGACCCGGCGCTGCAGGACACCACCGGTCGCAGCGGCGTTGTCGTCTCCAAGGCCGACGACGTCTCGATCGAGAACCTCACCGTCTGCAACTACCTCTCCGGTGCCGACGGCAGCGGCGGCAACGAGATCTGGTGGAACGGCGGCGACGGCAGCGGGCAGATCGGCCTGCACGGCTACCACGGCGCCTACCTGACCGCGACGTCCGGCTTCGGCGCGGCCGACCCGAACGCGTCCATGGCGCAGTACGGCATCTTCGCGTCCAACGCGACGGGCCCGGCGGAGATCGCGCACACCTACGCGTCCAACATGGGCGACTCCGACTACTACGTGGGCGCGTGCCGCGACATCTGCGGGGTGACGCTCCTCGACGCGCACGGGCAGAACTCGGCGATCGGCTTCTCCGGTACCAACTCGGGCGGCTACACCATCAAGGACTCCGAGTTCGACCACAACCGCAGCGGGATCGTGGCCAACTCGCTCAACAACGACGACGCGCCCCCGCCCCAGAACGGCAGCTGCCCCGGCGCACCGCAGCGATCGTGCACCTTCATCGAGCGCAACTTCATCCACGACAACAACAACCCGAACTCCCCGCTCTCCGGGCTGGCGGGCGCGATCGGCGCCGGCATCGAGATCTCGGGCGGCCACGGCGACACGATCCGCGGCAACCGGATCCAGCAGCAGGGCAGTTGGGGCGTCGTCCTGCACGACTTCCCGGACAGCGAGACACCGCCGCCGCTGAGCACCTGCCAGGGCGGGACGCAGCTGCCCGGCGTCTGCGTCTTCACGTCCTACGGGAACCTGGTGGCGGCCAACGAGTTCGGCCGCAACGGCTTCTTCGGCAACCCGACCAACGCGGACCTCGCCAACGAGTCGACGACGGCGCCGCACAACTGCTTCGTCGGGAACCACGGGACCGACGGCGCCGCCCTCACCAGCGACCCGGCGTCGATCCAGAGCCGCACGGTGGACGGTCCGCCCTGCGGTGAGGGTGCCGGGGTCGGCGACGACCATCTGCTCTTCGGCGAGTTGGTGTGCGCGGCGGGCTTCGGCCCGTGCCCGATCCCGGACGCGGCCTATCCGCAGCGCACCGGTCTCGACCTGGCGCCGCTCACCGCGCAGGCGAGCATGGAGCGCCCGTGCGCGGGGCTGCCCAGGAACGCGTTCTGCGCGTAGGTGCCGACC